>CAZXVY010000127.1:0-7543 GCA_964644115.1 uncultured Terriglobales bacterium | reverse complement strand
GGGATCCGTGATGAATGATGTTCGCGGGCTGGGGTTGGCCATAGTCCTCTTGTTTTCTCCGGGCGCGATGGCCGATGAAAAAGGCCACGATCACGGCGCGCCGCCCGAGCAGCTCGGTGAGGTGAGCTTTCCCACGTCGTGCGCGCCCGCGGCTCAGAAGCACTTAGTGCGCGGGGTGGCGCTGCTGCACTCCTTCTGGTACGGCGAGGCGGAAAAGGCCTTCGAGGCCGCGGCGGGGGAAGATGCGGGTTGCGCCATGGCGTACTGGGGCGTAGCCATGAGCCTGTGGCATCCGCTGTGGGAGCCTCCCGACGAGGAGTCGCTGGCCGACGCCTGGGCGGCGATTTCGAAAGCGGAAGCGGTTCCGCCGAAAACGAAACGCGAGCGCGACTACGTGGCCGCCATCAAGACCTACTACCAGGACTCAAAGACGCGCCAGCACGCGACCCGCGCTGCCGCGTATGAGAAGGCCATGGCCGGCGTGGTTGCGTGCTATCCCGAGGACCGCGAGGCGGCCGTCTTTCACGCGCTGGCGCTGATCGCCACCGCAGCGCCCACGGATTCCAACCACACCAACCAGAAGGCCGCGGGAGCGCAGCTCGAAAAGCTGTTCTTGGAGTTGCCCAGCCATCCCGGCCTGGCGCACTACATCATCCATACCTATGACAGTCCGGCGCTGGCCGAGCGCGGGCTGGATGCGGCGCGCCGCTACGCCAAAATCGCGCCTTCGGCTTCGCATGCGCTGCACATGCCTTCGCACATTTTTACCCGCCTGGGACTGTGGCAGGAATCGCTGGAGTCGAACCTGGCGGCGGCGCAGGCGGCGAGCGAGGCCATGGCCCGCGGCCAGCAGGGACGCAGCAACCAGCTCCATGCCCTGGACTACGCCGAGTACGCGGCGCTGCAAAGCGGGCGCGACGCCGAAGCCGCGAGCGTCGTCGAGGAAATCCGGAAGATCGCCGCCACCGCGCACCAGCATTCCGAAGGCGAAGAGGCGCACGACATCGCCTTCGGCCATGCGCTGACGCTGTCGCGCTATGCCATCGAGCGGCGCGACTGGAAGGAAGCCGCGGCGCTTTCGGTGCTGAAGCCGAAGTCCATTCCCGGGCTGCTGGCGCACTGGACGCGGGCCGTGGGCGCGGCGCGCTCCGGAGATGTAAAGCAGGCGCGCGCGGAAATCGCGCAGCTTGAATCCATCGTGCAAAAGCTGCATGGCGATCGTTACGCCTACGGCGAGCGCGCGGGCACGGTGGAGCTTGATCAGGCCCGCGCCTGGCTGGCCCAGGCCCAGGGCAAGAAGAAGGACGCGCTCAAGCTGATGCGTACGGTGGTGCGGGACGTGGAAGCCGGGGAGCGGAATGCCCAGGCGTATCCGCCGGTGGCGCCGGCGCGCGAGATGCTGGCCGACCTGCTGCTCGAACAAGGCAAGGCGGAAGAGGCGCTGAAGGAATTCGAGCAGGCGCTGGCGCACTCGCCGCATCGGTTCAACGCGCTCTACGGCGCGGCACGCGCCGCCGAACTGGCCGGCAAGAAGGCGCAGGCGGCTGCCCACTACGCGGCGCTGCTGCGCGTGACCGGCGGTGGCGCCAACTCGTCCCGCCCGGAAGTGGCGCGCGCGAAGAGCGAGACATCGGGAGGGAAGTAGGAGTGTGGGTACGGGTCAAGAGGCCGTGCCCATACGAGCGCTATAATTCCGTCCCATCATGGCGCTGACCGCGGGAACCAAGCTCGGTCCCTACGAAATCCTCGATCCCCTGGGCGCGGGCGGGATGGGAGAAGTCTATCGGGCGCGCGACTCCCGCCTGGAGCGCACGGTTGCCATCAAGGTCCTGCCATCGCATCTTTCCTCGAATCTTGAATTGAAGCAGCGCTTCGTGCGCGAAGCACGGGCCATTTCTTCGTTGCAGCATCCGCACATTTGCACCCTGCACGATGTAGGCAGCCAGGACGGCGTGGACTTCCTGGTGATGGAGTACCTGGAGGGCGAGTCGCTGGCCTTGCGGCTGGCGCGCGGCCCGCTGCCCACGGAGCAGGTGCTGAGATACGGGATGGAGATCGCCGATGGACTGGACAAAGCCCACCGGCAAGGTGTGGTGCATCGCGACCTGAAGCCGGGGAACGTGGTGCTCACCAAGTCCGGCGCCAAGCTTTTGGACTTTGGTCTCGCGAAACCGGCGCCCGCTCTGGCCACCGAGTCCACGCTCGGGCTGGCGCCCACGCGGGAGAGTCCGGTGAGCCCCATCACCACGCAGGGCATGGTGGTAGGCACGTTCCAGTACATGTCGCCGGAGCAGGTGACGGGCCATGAAGCCGACCCGCGTTCGGACATCTTCGCGCTGGGCGCTGTGCTCTACGAAATGGCCACGGGCAAGCGGGCGTTCGACGGCAAGAGCCAGATTTCGGTGGCTTCGGCGGTGCTCGAAAGGGAGCCCGAGCCCATCACCGCGGTGCAGCCGTCGGCGCCGCCGGGGTTGGACCGCATTGTGCGCAACTGCCTGGCGAAGGATCCGGATGCGCGTTACCAGTCGGCGCACGATGTAAAGCTGCACTTGCAATGGATGCTCGAAGGCGGGGTTTCTTCTTCGGCGCTGGCCTCGGCTACGCCGGGACGTCGCTGGAAGCTTCGCGAGCGTGCGGCGTGGTCGCTGGCCGTCGTGTTCCTGGTAGCGGCGGTGGGGCTGGGCGTGGGCTACTTCCAGCGCGTGCCTCGCTCCGCGCGCGCCCAGCGCTTCGCGCTCCCTCTCGCGGTGATGGCCCGCAGCCTGGCCATTTCTCCCGACGGCCGCCAGCTTGCCCTGGTTGCCCCCAACGAAGAAACCGGGCGCACCGTGATTTGGCTGAACCAGGTGGGCAGCCTGGCGGTGAAAGCGATTGGGGAAACCGAGGGCGCGACGCATCCCTTCTGGTCGCCGGACAGCCAGTTTCTGGGCTTCTTCGCCGACAACCAGCTGAAGAAGCTGTCCCTGCGCGACGGTTCGGTGCAGGCCCTGGCCAACGCGCCTGCCGGCCGGGGAGGAAGCTGGAGCCCGCAGGGAGTGATCATCTACGCGCCGGATTCCTCGGGGTCGCTGTGGAAGGTTTCCGAAGGCGGCGGGCAGCCCGAGCCGATCACCGCGCTGCCGGCCGGCGGGGCCAGCCATCGCTGGCCGGAATTCCTGCCGGGCGGCAAGCACTACCTCTACCTGCAGGCCACCTTCACCGCGGTGGACAACCCGCTGGACGCGATCTTTCTTGGCTCCCTGGACTCGAAGGAGAGCAAGCGCGTGGTGCAAGCGGTGTCCAATGCAAAATACTCGAGTTCCGGACACCTCTTGCTGTTGCGCGACCGCCAACTGATCGCGCTGCCTTTCGATGCCGCCAGTGGACAGGCAGGCAGCGAAGCGACGCGGCTCGCGGAAGGCGTGCAGTATTCGTCGTCCATCTACCAGGGATCGTTTGCGGTCTCCGACCATGGCACTCTGGTCTATCTCGCGGGAACCGAGCTGAGCCTGTCGCGCTTCACCTGGGTAGACCGCAGCGGACAAGAGCTGGGAACGGTAGGGCCGGTGCAGTCGCAGAACAATCCCCGGCTGTCCCCGGACGGCAGCAAGCTGCTGTTTGATGCCAGCGACCCTGCTGCCACCAACGTGGACATGTATGTTTACGACTTGAAACGAAATGTAAGCCGCAGGATGACCTTCGAGCCCAGCGAGGAGGCCGCAGGTGGGTGGTCACCCGATGGCCAGAAGTTCATGTTCCGCTCCTCCGGAGAAGCCACCCTTTGGACTACGGCGGTGGGCGGGCTGCAGAAGGCGGAGCCAGTGGTCAAGACGGGCGACGGCACGGACCTGATACCCAACTCCTGGCTGCCGGACGGCAACATTGTTGCTTCCATCCAGGGGGCGACCAGCAACTACCTGGCTACGATATCCGTGCGCGAACGCTCCCTGCGTACGCTGCTGGCCGGTACCGGCAGCCGGAAGAACGGCCAGGTTTCGCCCGACCAGAGGTGGATGGCCTACATGTCCAACGAAACCGGGAACTGGGAGGTGTACGTTACACGCTATCCGGAACTGCAGGGGAAGTTCCAGGTTTCCGCCGGTGGCGGAAGCGATCCTCACTGGCGGCGCGATGGCAAGGAAATTTTCTATGTGGACCGCAAGAATACACTCTTCGCGGTGCCGGTCAGCGCCGGCGAGACCTTCGAAACCGGAACCCCCGTGCGGTTGTTCACCACGCGCGGCCGCGAACCCGTTTCCTCCACCGACTTCTACACCTACGACGTCACCCCCGACGGCCAGCGCTTCCTGGTGAACCGTACCGCCAAGCCCACCAACCCCTCTCCGGCATACGTGGTGCTGGATTGGACGGCCGACCTGAAGAAATAGCGCCCGGCCGGCTGCAAGGAACGCTGCATGCGAATCGCAATCACGCGCAAGGTGAGTCGGGCGATGGCGAACTGCGAGCTGACGCACCTCGCGCGCTCGCCCATTGATGTCCACCGGGCGGCGGCCCAACACGAGAGTTACGAGGAGTGCCTGCGCAGCCTGGGGTGCGAGGTCCACACTCTGCCGGAAGAGCCGGAGCTTCCGGATTCGGTGTTCGTCGAGGACGCAGCCATCGTTCTGGACGAAGTTGCGGTCGTCGCCCGGCCGGGCGCGGAGTCGCGGCGGGCGGAAACCGAATCGCTGGCGCGGACGCTAACTCCCTACCGCACTCTGCTGCGCATCGAAGCTCCGGGAACGCTGGATGGCGGCGACGTGCTGCTTTTCGGGCGCACGCTGTACGTCGGCGACACTTCGCGGTCGAACCGCGAAGGCATCGCGCAACTAACGAAGCTGGTCGCGCCTTATGGTTACAGCGTGGTTCCGGTGGAAGTGTCGGGCTGTCTGCATCTGAAGTCGGCGGTGACCCAGGTTGCGGAGAACACGCTGCTCATTAATCCCAACATGGTGGAGCGGCGCATTTTCGGCGCCGCCGAGTTTATCGAAGTGGATCCCGCGGAGCCGCACGCGGCGAATGCGCTGCTGATTGATCAAACAGTGGTCTATCCCGCCAGGCATCAAAAGACGCGGCGGCGGCTGGAGGAGCGGGGAATCAAGCTGGTCGCGCTCGATGTTTCCGAAGTGCTCAAGGCGGAAGGCGGCGTGACGTGTTGCAGCCTGGTGTTCGAGGCGAAAGAAAGCTAACCACGAAGGACACGAAGGAACACGAAGGGAGACTCCGCACCGAGAGCTTGCATTCGGGCGACAGCTTATGAAGCCGCTGCTTGCCGCTGCCGCCGTGCCTGAATCTCAATAAACACGTTCACCAGCGAGACCGCGGCCGGGGTCACGCCGGGAATGCGCGAGGCCTGGGCCAGAGTCTGCGGGCGCACGCGCTGGAGTTTCTCCTTCACCTCGCGGGAAAGGCCGCTAATGCTAGCGTAGTCGAACCAGTGCGGGATGGTGCGCTGTTCGGACTTTTTCAGCCGCTCGATGGCGCGCTCCTGCTGCTTCAGGTAGCCCTCGTACTTAATCTCGGTTTCGACGGACTTGATTTCCAAGTTGTCAGTTGTCAGTGGCCAGTGGCCAGTTTCGCGAAGGACGGGCGCGAGGAGTTCGATGGTGATTTCGGGGCGCTTGAGGAGTTGGGCGAGCGTCTGCCCCACTGCACCCTCGAAGGACTGTGTGGCGCGGCCGTCCCCGGCCGCGTTTTGCTCCTGCGAAAACCGAGATCCCTCGACTGCGCCTTCGGTCGCTGCGCTTCCTCGGCTCCGCTCGGGATGACAAGCCTGGGGAGTTTCAAGTTTGTGAAGCATTTCGGTCGCTGCGCTCCCTCGGCTCCGCTCGGGATGACAAGCCCAAGAGGCGCCCGCAATCTTCTCCAGCATTTCGCTGGTGGCGCGAGTTTTCTCCAGCATTTCGGTCAAGGCGGCCTGACGCTGCTGCCTTGCCTGGTAGCCGGCCCAGGCCTCGTCGCCGATTAGTCCCACGCGGCGGCCGTGGGGAGTGAGGCGGCGGTCGGCGTTGTCAATGCGCAGGTGCAGGCGGAACTCGGCGCGCGAAGTGAACATGCGGTAGGGCTCGTTGGTGCCCTTGCTGATGAGGTCGTCAATCAGGATGGCGGTGTAGGCCTCGGTGCGGTCGAGGATGAGCGGCGGCGAGCCCTTCACCTTGAGGGCCGCGTTGATGCCCGCCATGATCCCCTGACACGCCGCCTCTTCGTATCCGGAAGTTCCGTTGATCTGCCCGGCCAGGAACAGCCCGGCGATCTTCTTGGTCTCGAGCGTGCGTTCCAGCTCCGTGGGATCAATCGAGTCGTACTCGATGGCGTAGCCCGGGCGCAGCATCTCCGCCTTCTCCAGGCCGGGCACGGAATGCACCATGGCGAGTTGCACGTCGATGGGCATGGAAGTGGACATGCCGTTCACGTAGATCTCGTGGGTGTGCAGGCCTTCGGGCTCGAGGAAGATCTGGTGTTTCTCGTGGTGCGGGAACTTCACGATCTTGTCTTCGATGGAGGGGCAGTAGCGCGGCCCGATGGACTGGATCTGTCCGCTGTACATAGGCGAGCGGTGCACGTTTTCCGTGATGATGCGCCGGGTCTCCGCGGTGGTGTAGGCGATGTAGCAGGGCACTTGCTGGCGCGTGATGCGCCGCGTGCGAAAGCTGAAGGGCGTGGGCTCGGGGTCGCCGGGCTGCGCCTGAAACCGCGACCAGTCAATGGTGCGGCCGTCGAGCCGCGGCGGCGTTCCGGTCTTGAGGCGGCATCCGCGCAGTCCCAGCAGCTTCAGCGCCTCGCCCAGCAGTTGCGACGGCGGCTCGCCCGAGCGTCCGGCGGGATAGGTCTGCTCCCCGCAATGGATCAGCCCGTTGAGGAACGTCCCGGTGGTGATGATGACGGCGTCCGCGCCCACGGTGCGGCCGTCGCGCAGGCGCACGCCGCGGCAAACGGCTGGTTTCTGGTTTCTCGTTTCTGGTTTCTCGCGCTCGCCATCCTCTCGAGAAACGAGAAACGAAGAACCAGAAACGTTCTCCACAATCAAATCCGCCACTTCCGCCTGCTTGATCTGCAAATTGGGCTGGGACTCGAGCACCTCGCGCATCTTCAGGCGGTACTGCTGCTTGTCGCACTGCGCGCGCGGCGACCACACCGCCGGTCCGCGGGAGGTGTTGAGCAAACGGAACTGGATGCCGACCGCGTCCGTTACTTCGCCCATGATGCCGCCCAGGGCGTCCACTTCGCGGACGAGGTGTCCCTTGGCGATGCCGCCCACCGCGGGATTGCACGACATCTGCGCGATCAGGTCGGTGTTCAGGGTGAACAGGGCAGTCTTCAGGCCCATGCGAGCGGCCGCCATCGCGGCCTCGCAGCCCGCGTGCCCTGCGCCGACGACCACCACGTCGTATTGTTCGGTGAACTTCAGCTTTCAGCTCCCAGCTATCAGCATTCGGCCAAGGATGATTCTAGCAGTGGGGCAACTTGTTGGAAGCGGCGGCGCTCCCGTATATTGCTGGTTGTGGAAGCCGGAGGAGCGAACATGACGGATTCGGAATTCTTCCAACAGCTCGACGCTCGCATC
>CAZXVY010000126.1:0-7621 GCA_964644115.1 uncultured Terriglobales bacterium | reverse complement strand
CGCCAAGCGGAGGAGCCTCCACCGGCGCTTCCGTGCGCGGCTTGGTGGCCACCCGGAAGGCCCCGGCTTTAGACTCGCCGGCCCGCAGCGCCTCGCGCATGGCGCGGATGTGGTCGGGGGTGGTGCCGCAGCATCCACCCACCAGTTGCACGCCCGCGCGCACAAACTTGCGCGCGTAACTGGCCATGTACTCGGGCGAGCACAGATATATGTTGCGGCCCTCGACGGAGCGGGGAATGCCGGCGTTGGGCTGCGCGGAAAGCGGAAGCGTGGTGGCTTGGCGGACGCGCTCCAACGCTCCCAGCATGGCCACCGGACCCACGCTGCAGTTGCATCCCAGCACGTCCGCACCCCAGTCGGCGATTTTGGGAGCGAACGATTCCGGGCTGGCGCCGTCCAGGCAGTTGCCTTCCTCGTCTATGGTCACCTGGGCCACCAGCGGGAGCTTGGGATCCACCTCGCGGGCCGCCAGGATGGCCTGGTGAAGCTCTCCCAGGTAGCCGAAAGTTTCCAGCATCAACAGGTCCACGCCGCCTTCGGCCAAGGCGGCAATTTGCTCGCGGAAGGCGCTGCGGGCCTCGTCGAACGAAGTCGGGCCCAGGGGCTCGATGCGGACGCCCAGGGGACCCACGGCGCCTGCCACCCAGGCTATGCTGGCCTTCTTGGCGGCTTCGTTCTCCACCGCCTCCCGCGCCAGGCGGGCCCCGGCCAGATTGATCTCGCGACCGCGGTCGGCCAGGCCGTGCCGCGCCAGGCGGAAGGAATTGGCGCCAAAGGTATTGGTTTCGACGATCTCCGCACCCGCGCCCAGGTACTCGTGATGGATGTTGCGGATCAGGTCGGGCTGAGAAAGGTTCAGCTCGTCATAGCAGCGGTTGATGAACACGCCCTTGGCGTACAGCAGCGTGCCCATGGCCCCGTCGCACAGCACCGGGCCGGCTTGCAGGCGGGAAAGAAAGTCCGCTGGCATGACAGTTGGAAGAATACAGAATCCATTTGCCGGAAGCCAGAAGCGGGCGGCGAAGCCGTCTGCTATAATCCAGTTTTTCGCCGTGAGCACTCTTACTTCCTTCTCCCCGAGCTTCCTCCGCGCAAGGCGCGCAGCCTGGATGGCGGGTTCCGGCCTGCTGCTGGCGGCGGTGATCATGGCCTGCAGTGGGGGCATCACGCCTCCGTCGGAAGACCCCACCACCAGCCAGCTCACCGACCGGGTACTGGTCACCAACGAATTCGCCAGCATCGTGAACATTGTGGACGCGGACACCGACCGGGTCTCCACCTTCCGCATCGGCGGGGGTACCAACCCCACGCTGATGGCGGTGTCGGCGGACAAGCGGAGGACGCTGATCCTGGCCTCCTTCAACAACGGCGTCAGCGTGGTGGACAACGACGCCGAGGCCTCGCTGGGACAAATCCTGCTGCCCGGTGTGGTGGAGAGCCTGGTGGCGGGCAACGACGGCAGCCGTGGCTACGCCGCGGTGCGCAACACAGGAGTGGTGGTGGTGATTGATACCACCAACGGCAGCACCACCACCGTCGCGGTGCCCGCAGTGCGCCGCCTGGTGCTCAGTCCCAGCGGAACCCGGCTGCTGGCCTTCGCCGACGATTCCGACTCGGTTACCGTCATTGACACCGCCAACAACGCCGCCACCACGGTTCCCGGCTTCGACCGCCCGGTGAACGCCGTCTTCAACAGCGACAGCTCGATTGCCTACATCCTGAACTGCGGGCCGGAATGCGGCGGCACCGCAGCCAGCGTGCGGGAACTGGCGATGGCCACTAATACGCTCGGAGCCAGCGTCAACGTGTCCGCGGCTACCGTGGGCCTGATCAACGGCGGGAACCTCTACGTGGCGGGATCGTCGGCGGGGCAGGGTCGTCTGGATGTGGTGAGCATTCCCGCGCTGACGGTGACCACTTCCGCCATCGCCATCGGTGACGGCTTCCATCACACCATGGCCCTGGGTTCGAACAACAAGCTGTTCATCGCCGGCCGCACTTGCGTCAACTGCCTGACCATCCTGAACACCTCCAACAACACGCCGGTGATCCGCCCTCCCAACGGCGAGGTGAACGCGCTGCAGCCCATTGACGATCGCAACATCGTCTATGTCACCGAAGGCGACGAGTTGGTGATCTACGACACGGCCACCGACGCTCCCCAGGCCACGCAGATCAATTTTGTGGGCCGCGTGGTAGACGCCAAGCGCATCGACTAGCGCTCATTGAATTTCTCCGGTAGAGACGTTGCTTGCAACGTCTCGGGCGCGAGGCGCCGCTTGCAACGCCTCGGGCGGGAGACGCAGCAAGCTGCGTCTCTACAGGATGGGAACGGCTCTGGGCGGGAGAGCGGACCTTGGCCCAGCTCACTTTGGTTCCAGCACGAGCTGGTGGCGGCGCGCCTGCTCCACCGCGGTCGAGGAAAACGCCAGGGGGAAGGTGCGCCCTTCATACCAGGCGCTCCACTGGTCCATGTAGTGCGGGCTGAAGATTTGCCCCGACTGCCCGCTCAGGATGTTCAGGGTGGAGGCGTCGAGGTTGGAGAGGTCCGCCGTGAGACGCTGCGAAGGTCCGAAGGTCCTGCCCACCTGCTTTACCGTGAAACCGTTGCCGGATTGCGGCCAGGCCCCCGTACCTGTCCAGCGCCGCAGCAGCGGGATGCGTCCGAAGATGGGATGCTGCACTTCCACCGCCAGCTCGCGGCCCCACTTCCAGCTCGCCAGGTCCGAGGGCGCATCTGCCTCGCTCACCGCCGCTTCCACCGCCGCCCCCAGTAGAGCTTCGTAACTGGTGTAGTTCGGCGCCAGCCAGCGCGGCGGCCGCTCCACAAGGATTTTCTCCAGGGCCACCGACGACATGAACCAGCGGTAGGAGTCGAAGGTCTCCTGCAGCTTGGGGGTGTAGAGCAGGCGCACCAGATGACGCCGGGAGCGCGCCACAATGGTGGCCGCGGCGGAATCGGCAGCCATGCTTCCGTCCCAAGCGCGCATCAGTTGGGAGGCTTTGCGGGCGCGCTCCGAGGCCCCGTTCGAGCCCTCCACGGCGGCCGCAAAGAGCTGGGCGCAGAAGCGGTCCCAATCGGATTGCACGTCCGTCTGCAGCGCCAGCATATCCGCGGACGAAAGCTTGGGCCCCGACTCCAGGACCGAGTAGATCCTTACCGTCCGGTGCGGCGACGCCCACTGCCGGGCCAGCATGTGCTTGTAACCGTCGGGGACGATGCGGCCGTTGGCTGTAGCCACGATTCCAGAAGGCGGATCCAACAGGCGCGGAAGATCCTCGAAGGGAACGTAGCCCGTCCAGGCGTGAGAGTCGTCGTGGCCGGGGACGGGGACAGATCCATCGCCTGTAGTGCGAATGGGGATCCGCCCGGTGGCCTGGTAGCCGATGTGGCCGTCCACATCGGCGTAGACAACGTTTTGCCCAGGGCTCCCGAACCGCGAAAAGGCAACGCGGAACTGCTCCCAGTTCTGCGCCGAGTTGACCGCAAAGAAGGGAATGTCGAGCGCCATGGGATCGTAGAGAACCCATTGCAACGCCAGCTTGCGCGTTTCGCCCGGCACCAGGTCGGTGATGATCGGCCCGTGGCGGGTCACCAGCACTTCCAGCGTTACATCCGGCTTGCCCTTAACCCGGATCACTTCGCGACGGCGCTCGGGCTGTTTCCATCCCTCCGGCGTTTGGTACTCACCGCGCGCGTTGAAGGCTTCCAGGAAGAGGTCGGTGACGTCGGGACCGAGGTTGGTAAAGCCCCAGGCGATGCGCCGGTTGTGCCCCACGACCACGAAAGGAACTCCGGGCAGGGTGACGCCGGCCACGTCGAAATCGTTCGCGGCAAGGTGCGCCTCATACCAGATGTTCGGAACCTGGTGGGGCAGGTGCATGTCGTTCGCGAGCAACGGCCTTCCACTCACCGTGTGCGCGCCCGAAACCACCCAGTTGTTGGAGCCGGGGGTCAGGTCGGGCTCACCGGGGAAGGGCGCGGCTTCATTCCCGCCGGAACAAGCCGCCCACGATTTTGAGTCCCGTGGTTCCCCGGGCAATGCGGCTTCCACCTCACGCGGTAACGAGACCGGCGGGCGATCGCGCGGGGAAGAATCCGGATAAAGGTCCGCCGTCAGGTCGGGTCCGATTTTGGACAGGATCTTCTCCCGTCCGATCTCAGTTCCCACCTGGTAGTAGTTGAGCATCTTGCTCATGTTGGCGCCCACCAGCAGCGAGTCCTCCAGCGTCCAGGGCCGTGGCTGGTAGCGCAACACGCGGAACTCGATGGGCAGGCGGTCGCGCTGCGCTTCCATGAGCGCATTCACACCTCGCGCATACACTTCGATATAGGAGCGCTCCCGCACCGGCAGTGCCGCTGCGGCCTTCTGCGCCGCGTGCCGGATTTGCAGGATGCGCTGCTCGCGGTCGTGGTCCAGAAAGCCTTCGCCCAGCAGCTCCGACATTTCTCCCGCGGCATAGCGGCGTGCCATGTCCATCTGCCAAAGCCGGTCCTGAGCGGTCACAAAACCCTGAGCGAAGAACAGGTCTTCGAGGCTGGAGGCGGTGATGTGGGGGACGCCCTGCGGGTCGCGAATCACGGTGACCTTGGCAGACAGCCCGGCAACCGGCAGCGTGCCGTCGAGCTGGGGCAGGGAAGAGGTGGCCGCGTGGTAGAACCAGGCGGTGGCGCCAAGAGCGGCAATCACGAGAGCCGCGAGCAGCGCGCTCAGCCAACGAGCCAAGCGGCGCGGCAGGCTTCGGCGCTTCGGACTGCCGGAAGGAGCGGAAGGCACGGGACAGGGATTCTACGTTCCCGCAGAGGCGCACACAACCGCTCCGCTACGAGCGGCGGTGCTCCCGGGGAGGTCGGTGCGCAAGGCCGCCGGCTGCCGGCCGCGGCCTTTCGTTTACAATGGCGCGGGCTTGAGGTCCTTGAGGATGCAGCGACGGCCTGCCGATCGGCCCGCCATCTCGCGGGAAGCGATGCGCTCAGCGGAGGAAATCTTCCACCAGCACTTGACGCGCGTCGACCTGAAGCACACCGGCCAGCGCGACACCATCCTGCGCTGCTTTCTGGAGGCCCGCGAGCAGGTCTCCGCCGAGGAGCTACACCGGGTGGTGAAGAAGCGCGACCCGAGCATTGGTTTCACCACCGTGTACCGCACCCTGAAGCTGCTTACCCAATGCGGCCTGGCCAGCGAAGCCGGCGTCCACGACGGCGTGGCGCGCTACGAGCACCAGTACAACCGGCGCGACCATCACCACCTGGTGTGCACCGAGTGCGGCAGTTGGGTGGAGTTCTTCTCGCCGGAGGTAGACCGCCTGGCCAAGGAGATGGGTCGCAAGTACTGCTACCAGCCTGTCCGCCACACCTTCCAGATCTGCGGCCTGTGCGAAAACTGCCGCCGCAAAACCAGCCTCCGGCTGGTGTAGCGCTTCCCGGGTTGGGGTGAGAACATTTCCTTTGCATTGCCGCGGGAAGTCTGATAACGTGCCGCGCAAATAATTGTGGTCGCGCCCTTGGGCTGGGGCCAGCACAGACACAGCCTGAAGTCCAAATTAAAAACAGTTATCGATCCCCGGGGAGGGAAACGTATGGCAACATTCTGCGCATCCTGCGGCGCGCAAATGGCTGACAACGCCGCCGCCTGTCCTGCTTGTGGCAAAGCCGGCGCTGCCGGCGGCGGTGGAGCCGCCGCACCCGCTGCGTCCGGAGGCTTGGCCGACAATATCGCCGCGTTGCTGGGCTACCTGATTGGCATCCTGTCCATCGTGTGGCTAATCATGGAGCCCTATAAGAGCCGGCCCTTCGTACGTTTCCACGCCTTCCAGTGCCTGGTTTTTTGGGGGTCGTTTATCGTTGCATCCATCGCCCTCACCATTCTCAGTATTGTGCTCGCGTTCATCCCTGGTGTCGGCGGGCTCCTGGCGGGGGTGCTCTTTTTCGCCGTTTACGCCGGTGGGTTCGTGGTGTGGATCATCTGCATGGTCAAAGCCTATCAGGGCGAAAAATGGCAAATCCCGGTGATCGGAGGCATCGCGCAGAAGTTCGCCGGCGGCTAGGACCGCGAGCTACTTGAGGAATCGCACGGCGGGAGGAAGCCCTCCCGCCGTTTCTATTGCTTGCGCCGGATCCGGCCTTGCCCGAGGTTTGTTCTTCTTGCTTGACAGAAGCATGCTGCCCTGTCCATCCTAAGTGCTTTTCGTTTTTCGCCCGGCAACGGTTCCGACCGGCATGGAGCGGGGGCGGAAAGCAGGAAGGAAGCGGGGTGCAAGTCCGGGTATTTTTCCACGACAAGTGCTTCGACGGCGCGGCCTCGGCGGCGCTGTTCGCGCGCTTCTACCGCGAGCGGGTGCGCGCGGACGCCGAGTTCATCTTCAACGGGCTGGTGCACCGCGCCGGCGCGCTCTTCGACGATCACCTTTTCGACGACACCGAAGAGAACGCCATCGTGGACTTCAAGTACTCCACCTCTCCTCGCGTCACCTGGTGGTTCGACCATCACCAGAGCGCCTTCCTTACCCCAGAGGACGGCGAGCACTTCCGGCGGATCCGAAACCCTCGCCAGTTCTTCTTCGATCCCGAGTACAAGTCGTGCAGTAAGTTCATTGCCGATGTGACCGGGCGCGAGTTTGGCTTCGATTCCGCGCCCGTGGCCGAGCTGGTGCGCTGGGCCGACATCATTGACGGCGCCCAGTATCCCGACGCCCGCAGTGCGGTGGAAATGAAGGAAGCTGCGCCACGCTTGACCATGATCATCGAGGTCAGCCAGGACCACACCTTGATGCCGCGTCTGATTCCTCTGCTGGCGGAGTTGCCTCTGGAAGAAGTGCTGAAGCTGCCTTTTGTGGCCCCGCTGCTCACCCCGCTGCTCGCCCGGCACGAGAAGTCCATCGAGATCCTCGGGCAGCGCGCCGAATGCCGGGACGGCACCGTATACTTCGACGTCACCGACCAGGAGCTGGAGGGCTACAACAAGTTCGTGCCCTACTACCTGAACCCTGAGTGCACTTACAGCGTGGGGTTGAGCAAGTCGAGCTTTCGGACCAAGGTGTCGGTGGGCTCGAATCCCTGGGCGCGGGCGAAGAACATGGTGAACCTGGCGGCGATCTGCGAACGTTACGGAGGCGGTGGGCACGCGCGCGTGGGCGCCATCTCGTTTCCTCCCGGCCAGATTGAGCCGGCGCGCGCCGCCGCCCGCGAGATCGTCGCCGAACTGCGGGCCAGCGCGCGTGCCGGCGGATAAGGACTGGAGAGGAAGAGGAAACAGAGAACGTAACCGGCGGCAACGCCAGGCCCTGAGCGGGACGCCGGAGGGAAATAAATCTTTGCGATCAGAAAGCCGCAAGTCGAAACTGCTGTTCCTGATGCTGGCTGCGGCCGGCGGCGCAGTGCTTTATCGCTGGGACCCGGCCACCTCGGGTCTCTACCCGCTTTGCCCCTTCTTCTTGCTCACCGGGTGGTACTGCCCGGGTTGCGGATCGCTGCGCGCCCTGCACCAGCTCCTGCACGGCAACTGGGGAGCGGCTTTTGTTCTGAATCCGCTTTTGGTGCTCGCGCTCCCGTTTGCAGCCTACCAGGTTCTGGCCCTCCTGCTCCCCCAGCTTCGCCTGCGCCCGCTTTCCTTCGAGCTGG
>CAZXVY010000125.1:1960-7642 GCA_964644115.1 uncultured Terriglobales bacterium | reverse complement strand
ATGGTCTTCTGCAGATGCAGGCGCTGTTGCAGCGCCAGGAACTCGGTCTGAATGTCAGCGCGGGTCACGGGGTCGAGCGCGCCGAAGGGTTCGTCCATCAGCAGGATGGGCGGGTCGGCAGCCAGCGCCCGGGCCACGCCCACGCGCTGGCGCTGTCCGCCGGAAAGCTGGTGGGGAAAGCGCTGGCAGAACTTTTCCGGTTCCAGGCCCAACACCCGGAGCAGTTCCTCCACGCGCGCGCGGATGCGATCCGGCGCCCAGCCCTCCAGTCGCGGCACCAGCCCGACGTTGCGCTCCACGGTGAAGTGCGGGAAGAGTCCGGTTTCCTGGATGACGTAGCCGATGCGCCGCCGCAGCCGGATGGCGTCCCAGTCGCGGGTGGAGCGCTGCTCCACCAGGATTTCGCCGGCGGCGGGCTCGAGCAGGCGATTGATGAGCTTGAGCAACGTGGTCTTGCCGGAGCCGCTGCGGCCGAGCAGCACCAGCGCTTCGCCCGGGCGAACTTCCAGGTTCAACCCCTGCAGCAGCAGGCGCTTTTCGGGAGTGCGGAACGAAACGTCGCGGAACTCGACGGCGGATTCGGGCACCGGATCCTCTGCAAGAAGGGTAACAGGAGGGAGGAAGAAGGAGGGAGGAGGGAGGAAGGAGGGAAGGCAAAAAACAGGCGCAGAGCCGACCGGAGACCTACGGCCAACGCGTGGTAACATCCGCCCTCTTCCTCCACTTTGCCATGAGCGACTCCGGCGCAATCCCGCTGCAACCGTTGAGCACCGGCAAACTCTTCGACCGGGCCATAACCATGTATCGGGAGCATTTTCTGACGTTCACGATCATCATGGTGCCGCCGAGTCTCTGCTGGGTAGCTCTCGCCGTGGTGGGAGAGACGGGCGTGTTTGTTCCAGCCAACGCCGAGAGGGGAGCGCCGGGTGACCCCATGTTGGCCGCGACCGCGAGTTCCCTTGGATTCATGGTTTATTGGGTGCTGCTTACCTTGGCACAAGGTGCAACCACGGTTGCAGTCTCGGAGCTTCACCAGGGATGCGCTCCTGACATCCTGGAGTTGTGTAGCCGTTTGAAGGGCCTGCTGTTGCGCTTGTTTGGACTGGGCCTGGTCCTCGGACTGGCCACACTCATCGGGCTGTTACTTTGCACGCTCCCCGGCGTTTGGGTGTTGATGCGAACGGCGTTGTCTGTTCCTGCGGCGGTCGCTGAAGACCTCGAGATCACGCCGGCGGTGGTACGCAGTTACGAACTGACCCGCGGAAGCTGGGTTCGGGTGCTGCTGGTGTACGCCTTGGAAATGGCGCTGGGTTATACCGCCGTAGCCATATTCGCGTATCCATTTGGATTTGCTGCCACCGCAGTTGGAGTCGAAACCCCAACCGGCACACTTCTCGAAGTGTTGTCAGTCGCGGGGGCTGCGATCGCCGGGGCTTCGGTAGGGTCCATAGGAGCGATCGCACTAACCCTGATCTATTACGATGAGCGCGTGCGCAAGGAAGGCCTCGACTTGGTGTTGATGATGGCCAAGCTCGACGCAGGTACTCCCCCTGAGGAGGGAGCGTCGCCGGGGTCAGCGCGACCGCCGGCCTCGTAAAGTCTCAATGCCCTCAGCCTGCGCTCCAGACAGGATTGGACGATGCAGGCGCCAGTGATGAGGTGTCGCCTGCCAAGGTTAGCAACTGCCCTGTGGTAATATCCGCGCTTTGCGGCTGGAACTGGCATGAGCGCTGCGGGAACCATTTCGTTGCGGCCCCTGAACACCGGGGAACTTCTGGACCGAACCATCACCCTGTACCGCCGGCATTTTGTGTTGTTCGTGGGCATCATGGCGGTACCCAACGTGTTCCTGGTGGCCATCGTCGCGGCGTTTGCGCTGATGGCATTTGCTATCGGGAGGGGGGCGGGGGCGGGAGCGGGGAGTGATGGGGCGGAGGCCGCCGCCGTGTTGGGTATCGGGCTGGCGGTGATGATGCTGCTCGTTCTTGCCGGGCTGGGGTATTGGCTTGCCTATGTGCTGGCGCAGGGAGCAACCACGTACGCGGTATCGGAGATTTACCTGGGGCGGCGCGTGGGCATTTTGCAGTCCTACAACGTGGTGAAATCCAAGCTGCTCCGCCTGATTGGCTTGACCTTGCTGCTTGGGGTTTCCATGGTGGCGGGATTCCTGTTGTGCATCGTCCCCTTTTTCTGGGTGCTGCTGCGGACCGCGCTCTCCATACCGGCGGCGGTGATTGAAGATCGGCCGGTCACGGACGCCATCGAACGCAGTATCGCGCTGACCAAGGGGAGCTGGGTGCGGGTGTTGCTGGTGTTCTTGCTGGCGACGGCACTGAACTGGGCGGCCACGGCAGTGTTGCGGTATCCGTTTGAGATCGCGGCCGCGATGGCCGGCGGCGGAAGCGGGGTGGCCATGGTTCTCCAGTTGGTGGGGCTGGTTGGGAACGTCATCGCGGGAACCCTGACGGCCCCCATCGCCGCCATTGCTCTGGCCCTGATTTATTACGACGAGCGGGTGCGCAAGGAAGGTTTCGACCTACAGTACATGATGGCTGCGCTCGATGCCGGCGCGCCGCCGGCGGCAGCCGGGGCGCCGCCCGCGCCCGCAGCGCCTCCTCCTCCGCCGGAAGCTCCACCACCACCGCCCGCGCCCATAGGCTGATGACTGCTCTGCGCATCGCGATCTGGGTTGTGGCGCTCCTGCCGGCGATTGCGGCCAGAGCGCAGCCGGCACCCGCAACGCCTCCGCCTGTGGACCTGGATTTGGCGGCGTATTCGGCCAGCCTGGAGCAGTGGCAGGCGGGCGCTGCCGCGCTGGAAGCGCATCCGGAATCGGCGGGCGGGTTGCGGCAGTCGCTGCCGGAGAGCGTGTGGGGGCAGGTGAGCCCGGAGCGACTGAAGGAGCGGGGCGAGGTCTCGACCGGGTGGCTGCGTTCGTCGGTGGAAGATTTCGAGAAGGCCCCCGCCAAACGGAAGCAGATCAGCAGCGACATCCAGCAGCGCCTGGCGCTGATGCGCGAGGAAGCGCGCGCCCTGGAAGCGGCGGCAGCACCTTTGCCGGAAGCGCGCGGCAAGCTGAACGAGATCCTGAGCCGGCGCGAGTTCCGCGGGGTGCGCCCTCCCAACTGGGCGGACCGCGTGGGCGAGCAGCTTGCGATGTGGTGGGCGCGCCTGCTGGACAAACTGTTCGGCGGGCTTCGCGGGGCTCGGGGAGCGGGAGAAGTGCTGGTGTGGGTAGTGATCGGGCTGGCGCTGAGCCTGCTGGTGCTGTGGCTGAAGCGGGCGCTGGAGACCGCTGCGCGCAGCGAGGCGCCGGTGCATCCGGAGGCGGCCGTCGCCTACCGGCGCAGTTCGACGCAGTGGTTGCGAGAAGCGCTGGCGGCGGCCGCCCGGGGCGATTATCGCGAGGCCATGCACTGCGCGTATTGGGCCGGCATCCACCGCGTGGAAGAAGCAGGGGTGGTAAAGCCGGACCACGCGCGCACGCCGCGCGAGCATCTGCGGCGGCTTCCACAGACGTACGCGCAGCGGCCGCTGGTGGCCGACCTGACGCGCCGATTTGAGGTCACCTGGTACGGGTACCAGGCGGCCACCGCCGCGGACTTCGAGCAAGCCCGCGCGCAACTGGAGCAACTGGGATGCCTGTCACCATCGAAGCCGGCGACCGAAAAATCCTGATCGTCACCGGCATACTGCTGGTGATTCTGCTGGCTGCCACCTTGCTGGTGGCGCCGCAAGAGGAGCAGGAGCCCGGCTATCCCTCCACCTACTCGGCCGCGTCGGGCGGCGCCAAGGCTGCGTTCCTGCTGTTGAAAGAGTCGGGGTACAAGGTGGAGCGCTGGGAGGCTTCGGCACTCGACCTGCCCAAGGAACCTGAAAGGACGCTGCTCATCCTGGCGGATCCGATGCTGACGCCGTCCGCGGACGAGCGGCAAGCGGTGGCCAACTTCCTGCGCGCGGGCGGACGCGTGCTGGTGACCGGAGAACTGGGCGGCGCCCTCGTGCCGGAATACGATCTGCAGCACCCGGAGACCCTGAGCCTGGATCCCGCGGTCTACACCGCGGCGCTCCCCAGCCCGCTGACGCGGGGGGTGCCCGAGATCCGCCTGCCGGCTCTTGCGCGCTGGGGAAACAAGCACGCGGCCCATCTGCCCCTCTACCGCCGGGGCAAAGACGTGGGCGCGGTGATCTACCAGGTGGGCGAAGGGCAAGTGATCTGGTGGGCGGATTCGTCGCTGCTCTCCAACGCCGGGTTGATGGAGAAAGGAAACCTGGAGCTGCTGCTCAATGTGGCCGGGGCTCCGGGAGAGCAGAAAATTCTGTGGGACGAGTACTACCACGGGCGGCGGCGGTCGCTGTGGTCCTACTTCGGCACCACTTCGCTGGCCTGGGCGGTGGCGCAGCTTGGACTGCTGGCCCTGGCCGTGGTGATCACCTTTTCCCGGCGCAGCGGGCTGGTGCGTGCTCCGGTGCCGGAATCGCGATTGTCCCCGCTGGAATTTGTGGAGACCCTGGGCGGGCTGTATGCGCGCGCCCGGGCGGCGCCCACAGCGGTGGAGATTGCCCACCAGCGCTTCCGTTATTTACTGGGCAAGCGCCTGGGGCTGCCGCCGGACACGGCTGCGGCGGAGCTTGCCCGGATTGCTCATGAACGGCTGGGCGCCCGCGAGCGTGAGCTTTTCCAGACCCTGCAGCAGGCGCGTGCGGTTGCCGGGAATCTGGATTTGACCGACCAGCAGGCCCTGGCGCTGGTGCGGCAGTTTCATCAGCACGCCGAGGAGATGAAGCTGGATTGAGGAACGGAGAGCTTATGACCGAACAGGTGGCAAGGTTTGCGGCGCGGGCGCGGGCTGAACTGGCCAAGTGCATTGTGGGACAGGAGGCAGCGCTCAATCAGTTGCTGGTGGTGGTGCTGACCGGAGGGCACGCCCTGGTGGAGGGCTTTCCCGGCCTGGCCAAGACGCTGGCGGTGAAGACGCTGGCGCGCATCCTCAATCTCGGCTTCCAGCGCGTGCAGTGCACCGCCGACCTGATGCCGGCGGACATTATCGGGGCCAGCGTGTTCAACATGGCCAGCAGTTCGTTTGCGCTGCACCAAGGGCCGGTGTTCACCGACCTGCTGCTGGTGGACGAAGTGAACCGCACGCCTCCGCGGACGCAGGCGGCGCTGCTGGAAGCCATGGAAGAACGCCAGGTGACGATTGACGGCTTGCGCCACGCGCTCTCGCCGAACTTCACCGTGTTTGCCACTCAGAACCCGGTGGAATTTGAAGGAACGTATCCCCTGCCGGAGGCGCAGCTCGACCGCTTCCTGATGAAGATCGTGGTGGGATATCCCAGCGCGGAGCAGGAGCAGGCCATCCTCAACAACTATCAGCAGGGTTTCAACCCGCATGACCTCGACCGCATGGGGCTGGTGCCCGTGGAGAACGCGCTGCTGGCGGGCGCGCGCCAGGAAGTGGCGGGAGTGAAGGTGGAGCCGGCGCTGTTCCGCTACATCACCAACCTGGCGCGCCGGACGCGCGACTGGCCGTCGCTGAGTTTGGGCGCGAGCCCGCGCGCCACCGTCTGCCTGATGCAGGTGGCCAAGGCCATGGCCGCCCTAGACGGGCGCGACTACCTGATCCCCGACGACGTCAAGGCCGCCGTCCCGCCGGTGCTGCGCCATCGCCTCCTGCTGAA
>CAZXVY010000125.1:0-1860 GCA_964644115.1 uncultured Terriglobales bacterium | reverse complement strand
AACCAAAAACCAAAAACAGATGGACTCGCCAACTCAACCAGCGGTGGGCAGGATGGGACCTTTGGTTCCGCGCAACGCGTCCGCGGCGGCCCGCCGCGGCGGGCGGCGCTGGCCGGGAGGATTCGGGCCGCGTTTTTTCGTGCTGCTACTGGCGGGGCTGGTGTGGATTGGGCCGGGCGTGTGGGACCCGCGTTTCGTCTACGGAATGGTGGCCTGGGACCTGATGGTCCTGGCGGCGTGGGCCTGGGACCTGCAACGCCTTCCGCGTCCGGAACAGCTCGAAGTTGCGCGCCTGTGGAGCGTCCCGGTAGCGCTGGCGGTGGAGAGCCGGGTGGAAGTGGAGGTCCGCAACCGCGGCCGGGTTTCCGTCCGCATCGAAGCCGTGGATGATGTTGCCATCGGGTTGCGGCGGGAGCCGGCGAGCCTGGAAATCGTTGCCGCAGCGGGCGGAGAAGGGCGCGCGGCATACACCATTAAGCCGGCGGAGCGCGGCGATGCGCAGTTGGGCAGCGTCCATCTGCGCTATCAGAGCGGGCTGCGGCTGGCGGAGCGCTGGGCGGCGGCCGACCTGGCGCAGAAGGTGCGCGTCTATCCCGATCTGGACGAGGCCAAGCGCCACACCATTTACCTGCTGCGCAGCCGGCAAATCGAGCTGGAGAAACGGCTCACCCGCTACCGCGGCCAGGGGCGCGAGTTTGAAAGCCTGCGCGAGTATCGTCCGGGCGACGAGAAGCGCGAGGTGTGTTGGACTGCGAGCGCGCGCCGCGGCAAGCTGATCACCAAGGTCTACCAGGTGGAGCGCAGCCAGGCGGTGTGGATCGTGGTGGACGCCGGGCGTCTGCTGCGGGCGCGCGTGGCCGGGTTGAGCAAGCTGGATTACGCGGTGAACGCGGCCCTGAGCCTGGCGCAAGTGGCGCTCTACTCCGGCGACCGCGTGGGGCTGCTGGCCTACGGGCGCGAGATGCGGCAGCGCGTCCCGGCAGCGCGCGGCAGCGCGCACCTGCGGGCGCTGGTGGAGCAGCTCGCGGTGGTGCGCAGCGAAGCCTACGAGGCCGACCACCTGGGCGCGGCTTCCGCCCTGGTGAACTCGCAAAAACGGCGCAGCCTGGTGGTGTGGATCACCGATCTGGCGGAAACCGCCATGACCCCCGACGTGATCCAGGGCGCCTATCAGCTCATGCCGCGCCACCTGGTGCTGTTCTGCGTGATCGGCAATCCCGACCTGAAGCGTCTGGCCTCCGCCCAGCCCGCCGACGTTGCGGGAATGTACCAGCACGTGGCCGCGCAAGAGATGGTGCATCGCCGCGAGCTGCTGCTGCGCCAACTGCGCCAGCACGGAGCTCTGGCGCATGAGATGGAGCCAGGGAAACTCTCGACCGCGCTGGTGAACCATTATCTGGAGGTGAAGGAGAGGAGCTTGCTGTGACGATTTGTAATTTGTAATTGGTAATTTGTAATTTGCAAATTGCGATTTGGCGCGGGATTGTCTATGTTCGCCTGGACATCACAAATCACAAATCACAAATCACAAGTCACAAATTACCAATTACCAATTACAAATTACCAATCCCAATTAATCCTCCCTTCCGCCCCACGCCAGATACGCGGTCAGGATCGTTCCCAGCGCGCCGGCGAGGAGGAACTTGAGCGGTGCGGGCAGGTGTGAGGGCGATACGAAGCCTTCGATCACGCCGGCGACAATGAGCAAGGGGACGGCGCCGAGCAGCAGGCGGACGCCCAGGCCGCCCGCGATGCGCAGGGAGTCCTTGCGCGGCAGCAGGCCGGGGAAGAGCAGGCCGCGGGCCAGCAGCAGGCCGGCGCCGCCGGCGATGAAGATGGCGGGCAGCTCGAGCACGCCGT
>CAZXVY010000124.1:6158-7653 GCA_964644115.1 uncultured Terriglobales bacterium | reverse complement strand
GCGTGCTCGCCTTGCGGACATCTTCCACCACCTCGCGCAACAGCTTCTGGGCATCGTAACGCTCGCGGAAAAAGCGCTTGTCCAGGCCGCCCAGCCAGTGCTCCCGCTGAGTGTGGGCCAGCGCGGCAAGTCCGCCGACCACGGCATAAATCCAGCCGCGCTGCGCGAAGATGGCACCGAGCGTCTGGTCGCGGTGCAGCGCCAGGTCGAGCACCAGGATTACTGCCAGCGCGGGTACCAGCGAAACCAGCGCCCTGCGTGCCAGAGCGTATTGCAGGCCCTGGCGGATGATCACCCGGATGTCGAACATTCGGTGGCGCAAGATGGCGTAGGCGAAGGAAAGCGGAAACGCCAAGTAGAGCGCATTGCCAAGGAGCGCTGCGGGTGAATCAAAGTAAGCCTTCAAGAGGCCGGATTGTGGGAGGAAATACAAGTACAGAAACAGGGGTACACCTGGCAGCCAGCCGGCCGCGAACCCCATCACCATCACGCGCACGCGCCGCCGCTCGTTCGCATCGCTGGTTCGCCGGTAATTCACCACCAAGGCCGCTACACCGCCGACCGCATACGCGAGGGCAATCAGAACCGCCACCCCGAAACCCCGATCCGAGGCGAGCCCGGCGAGCCCAGAGATGTCCTCGGGGTGGTACACCACGCGATACAGGACGAAGGAGACCAGCAGGCACAGGGCTGCCCAAGGCACCCAAGCCAGGAGCCATGCCCAGCGCGCGCGAAAGAGCTTTCGCGGGAAAGTCGCGCAAAAAGTAAAGAAGGCTGGTCCTCCCAGCAATTGGCCGACCGCAGCAATCCATAACAAGGCGCCGATGGGCGCTGGCAACGCCCGCCAGGCGGCTGCCCATCCGTAGAGCAGTACGGGATTGCTGACCGATACCGCGGCCAGGAACCACGCACCGAAACGGGCCGTGAGGTCGTAGGGCCGGCTGAAAGCGATCAAGAACGCCATGATCAGCATGGCGAACTGCGCCCCTCGGATGGTCAGGATTTCGATGCGATCGCTGGTCGGCCAGCGGCTCCAGGAGCTCTGCGGCAAGGCAAACTCCAGGTTCAGGCGCTTGGCGTCGCGCTCTACCTCCACCCGGAGCGTGCGGTCAGCTTCGAGATTCGTGCGCAAGAACCACCAGTCGAGCCGGCTGCGGACGGCCTGGCCGTTGACTGACAGCACGCGATCGCCAGCCCGCAATCCCGCCCGCTCGGCTGGCGAGTCCGGGAACACTTCCGTCAGGAGCATGTTTCCGCCGGCGTAGCTGGCTGCAGCGCCGAGCGGCACCGGTCCCCACAGGTGGCTGTAAACAATCAGAGCGAAGTATCCGAGGAAGGAAGCGGCGCACACGTACATCCACCACGGCGTGCGGCGGCGGGGCGACGGCTTGTCGGCGGAGTCCATGACGAAGCACTCAGCAGCGCAATTAGCACTTGGCATTTGGCACTTGGCCACCTCCCTTTCGAAATGCCGGCCGGCCAAATGCCAACGGCC
>CAZXVY010000124.1:0-6140 GCA_964644115.1 uncultured Terriglobales bacterium | reverse complement strand
GCTAAGTGCCAATTCTCACGCCGGCACGAAGTAGAACACAATCCCCAGAATCACGTACAGGGCGAGGAGCTGGGCGCCTTCGAACCAGTTGGTCTCGCCGTCGGAGGAGATCATTTCCACGATGAGCACGGAAAGCGCGATGGCGGTGAGTTCGAAGCCGTTGAAGACCAGCGACATGGGCCGGCCCACGCCCCAGGACAGGAACACCAGCAGGGGCGCCACGAAGAGAGCGATCTGGGTCGAGGAGCCGACGGCGATGGTCATGGCCAGGTCCATCTTGTTGCGCATGGCCACCATAATGGCGGTGGAGTGCTCGGCGGCATTGCCGATGATGGCCACCACGATCACGCCCACGAACAGCTCGGTCAGGCCCAGCACCTTCGTCACCACGCCGATTTCGTCCACCAGCATCTCGCTCATGAGCGCGATGAACACCGTGGCCAGCGTCAGGGAGAGCAGCGCGGCCTTCTTCGAAGTGGTGGGCTTCGCCTCTTGTTCCTCCTGGACGATGAACAGCGCGTGGTGGGTCTTCAGCATGAAGACGAAACTGAGGGCGTAGACAAGCATGAGCACGGCGCTGGTCCACAGGCTGAGGGTCTGCACGGTGATGTCTTCGTGCTTGAGGGTGCCGGCCACGGAGAGGTCGTAGACGGCGGGCATCACCAGTGCGGCCACCGCCAGAAAAAGCATGCTGCTGTTGGATCCGGCGGCGGTGCGGGAGAAGGTCTGTTTTTCGCGGCCCTTGCCGCCCAGCAGGATGGCGAGTCCCAGCACCAGCAGCAGGTTTCCGATGATGCTGCCGGAGAGCGACGCTTTCACCACCTCGATGTGGCCGGCGCGCAGGGCGAAGAAGGCGATGATGAGCTCGGTGGCGTTGCCCATGGTGCCGTTCAGGATGCCGCCCACCAGCGGTCCGGAGTAGGCGGACAAAACTTCCGTGGCTTCGCCCAGCACCCCAGCCAGCGGGATGATGGCCACCGCAGCCAGCAGGAAGATGACCAGCGGGCTGGCGTGCGCCAGGTGCGCGCCGATGGCCGCGGGGATGGCCAGCAGCAGCAGGTTCATCCATGCGTGATGGGTCTTGAGCGGGAAATGACGCCAGAGGCGCGCGAGTCCGCCGGTCGGGGCATGGCTCATGGCGCGGGATTGTACACCGGGTGGCGCGTGCGCCCTACGAGTTGCGCTACGGTTCTCCACACTCGGGCAGGGAGAGCAGCTTGTCGCGGGCGGTGAAGTCGGGCGCGGAGCACAGGAATTCGTGGGCGTCTGTGCAGAACGGGCATTTTCCCAGGCGCACGTCGGCCTCCCATCCGTCTTGCCCGCGGACGAAGTAGCGGTCGCCGGCGGGGGAGCGCAGGTGACGAACCACGTCCTCCACCATGAGCATCTCTGCCCATCCTCCATCGCCGCCCACGCCCACGTAGCCCGGGTGACGGTTGGGATCCTCCTGCTTCATGCGGCGCTGCATGCAGACGATGCGCTTGCGTGCCATTGATCGAAAGGCAGGAGCGGCTCGGTAGTCCAGTGAGCGCTTGTTCCGCGCCCCGAACCAGGCGGGCGCGGCAGGCAGAGGCGACCGGGCACATTTGGGAGGTGCGAAGTGTGATGTGTGAAGTGTGACGAATCACAAGCACATCGCACATCCAGCATCGCACATTCAACATCCCACATCGAACATCACAAGTCTGAAACCTTCAGCTCCGTGTCGGCGTTCTTCCACTCTGCCTGGAAGCGGCGGCGGACCGTCTCCGCTTCGTAGTTCTTCCCCTGCGCCTTTAGTGTCTCCGCCAGGCCAAACAGCGAGCGAGCGTTGCGGCGGTTGCGTTCCAGGTCGTCGCGGAAGACCTGCTCCGCCTGCTTGGCGTCGCCGGAGAGCAGCAGCAGCCCGCCCAGGGCTTCGCGCACGGGAAAATACCAGTCGGGAGGCTCGCCGTAGTTGAGCGAGTCTTCGACGGCGGCGGCGGCGCGCAGCTGGATGATCGCCGAAGCGTTGTCGCCCTTGGCCGCGGCGATGCGCGCGGCCAGCACGTCGCGCGCGATCTTGAGGATGTTCTTGGTCTTGTTGTTGAAGGGGGCCACGAAGATCATTTCCGGAGGCGTGGCGCGCTCGGCTTCAGTCACGGCCTGGAGTTCACGCTCCGCCTCCGCGATTTTCCCGGTGGCGGCGAAGGCCATGCCGCGCCCGTAGCTCCAGAGCATGCGGGTGATCTTCCACGCGGCGGGAGGCTCGGGCATCTTCAGGACGTCGTTCCAGCGATGGAAGCGCAGGTCGGCAACCAAGGGGGCGCTCATGAAGGATTCGACGTCGGGCATGGCGGGAGCATGCGGGGCGATGTGCGCGGCCAGGCGATCGGCGGCGCTGCGCGCTTCCGCGTAACGGCCTTCCATGGCGGCGGCAGCGGCGATGAAGTGCAGGTTGTGGCTGTAGTACATCAGCCCGTAAATGCCGCCCGAGATGTTGGGAGGCGCCGTCTTCAGATAGGCTTCGTCGGCGCGCGCGGCCAGGATGTTGCTCTTCCGCATGGCTTCGTAGTCGCCCACGCGGATATAGACGTGTCCTGGCATGTGTACCAGGTGTCCGGCGGCAGGGGCGAGCGCGCCCAGGCGACTGGCGGAAGGCAGCGCGCGGTCAGGGCTGGTCGAGGCCTCCACAGCGTGAATGTAGTAATGGTTCGCGCCAATGTGCTGTGGGTCGCGGCGGATCACCGACTCCAGTACGGAGACGATCTCGGCGGTGCCCGGTGCGGGCGTGCCGTCCTTGTTCCACAGCTCCCAGGGACGCAGGTTCATCAGGCTCTCGGCAAAGAGTGTGGCCGCGTCGAGGTCGTCGGGATAGAGCTGGGAGAGTTGGCGCATGGCCTCCACAAAGGCCACGGCGAGTTGCGGATAGTTGGGATTGGGGTCGCCGCTGTAACGCGTCTCCAGAGCCTCGATGTAGGCACGCTCCGGCGCGGGGCCGCCGGCGGAAAGCGCCAGCGCTTTCTGCACCGCGTCGTAAGCCGTCTTCTCCCGGGCCGCGTCCACGGGCAGGTTGTAGTTCGGCCCGACGGCGAAGGCCACACCCCACCACGCCATCGCCATTTTCGGATCGAGTTCGGCGGCGCGGCGGAAGGCGCGTTCGGCCTCGTCGTGATTGAAGGCATAGAGGAGGCGGAAACCCTGGTCGAAAAACTTCTGCGCTTCGGGGCTGGAGGTGGAAACCGGGTGATGATGATCGCTCAGGCCTTCCATCAGGGCAGGGGATTGTGCGAAGGCGAGCGAGCAGGCAAGAAGAAACACGAACAGAGAACGGAACATCGGGGGCCTCCGGAAAGAACAGCGAAGAGAGAAAGATAGCACAGGAGAAGTTTGGTTTCACCGCCGCGGAAACCGGTTCGCAGCGACAGGGCTGATTTTCCCGGGGCGCTGGGAAGTTAGCAGTGGGCCCGCCTGGATTCGAACCAGGGACCAAGGGATCATGAGTCCCCTCCACTGGGCATACCGAGAGGCGGTAGGAGGCGGTACGTGGCGGTAGGTCGCGGGATAAGAATCACTTACACTTTCCTGTAGGTTGACCGGATTCCCCGGCGAGGCCGAAAGTCTGAATTTTTGGTCACAATTTGGTCACAGTTGGTCACAGTTTTTCTGCTTGACTTCCCTTCCTACATAGACGAGGAACTGGGCGCAGCTTGCGCACCGAGGGCGCTGGGAATCAATGCACTCCACGTGCATCCGTCCTAATCCTGCGCTTATCCCGTAAATGATTGACAGGAATAGAGTTAAACCTGGTGGTCGTCGTTTAGCGTTAAGGCTTTCTTTCCAAGCCGAGGCTTCAGATTCACCGAGATCCTAGAGGATTTCCTGGTGGGCCCGCCTGCTTACCCGAGAAGGTGACGCATTGCAAGGTGGTGAAACCCGCAGCGAAGGGATCCGTTTTGGGGTAGCTGTCCGGCAGGTTAAGCTCACCCAAAATCAATATCCAAACGCCAGCAACCCACATTCCGCCTTCGGCGATCTGTCACCCGCTATTTTTTGTCAGGCCCGAAAGGGGATAGCTCCCGCGCCCCGCCGCACTGCGAACGCAGTCCCGGTGATGTAGAGCAGCGCTGCAAGAGGGACCAGGAACGAGATCTGCACGGACTGGAAGGCATCCGCAACCAGCCCCATCACCAGCGGAAGCAGAGCGCCGCCCACGATGGCCATCACCATGAGGCCGGAAAGGGCGTTCGCCTGCTCCGGCATGCTGTCCACCGCGATGGAAAAGATGAGCGGGAAGATGTTGGCGAAACCCAGGCCGATCAGGAAGAAGCCGGCAACCGCAACCGGCTGGCTGGGAGCAAACATCGCCAGTAGACCCGCGATCGAAAGCGCGCAGGTGGCCGGAAAGAACGTAGGTGCGGGGATCCAGTTCAAGATCACGCCACCCAAAAAGCGGCCGATGGTCAATGCCAGAAAGAACAATCCTGTGCCCAGGAGGCCGATGCGGGCGATGTCCACTCCGAAGCGGTCTTTCAGGTAAAGCGGAATGCTGGAACTGACCGACACCTCTGCGCCCACATAAAGAAAGATGGCCAGCACCATCATGGCGGCGTAGCGGTTGCTCAGCAAGGCAAGCGAAGAGGCGAAGGAAGCCGGCGTATGGTCCGCCGCGCGCGGCTCATCGGTCCTCAGCGTCACCATGGCCGCCAGGGTGATCAACACGGCGACGGTGTAAATCGGGAAAATGACGTTCCAGCCCGCCCCGAACGCGCGGGCAGCCACCACCGGAATGAGCGGCCCGGAAAGCGAGCCGATCGCTTTGACAAACTGCGCTAGGGAGAGGTTGCGCGAGTACTTTCCCTCCGCAGACACGTCGCGCATGATGGGGTTTCCTGCTACCTGGAGCGTGGCTGCGCCCGCTCCCAGCAGCAAGACGGTAATGAGGAACACGGGGAAAGTGGACAGGCCGATGAGAGTGGGAACGAGCAGGCCCGCGAGCATCACGCACAGGCCAAGAACCAAAATAAACTTTTTGCCTTTCCTGTCCTGATACATGCCCATGGGCACGGAGAGGACTCCGAACATGAGGAAACTCATGAAGGGGATCATCTGCGCCAGGAAGTTGGAGAGCTGAAACTGCTCCTTCGCCAGGCTGACAAACGGGCCGACCGCGTCTCCGAAACCCATGGCCAGAAAAGCGAGAAAGACGGGTAGTGCGCTGGCTTTCCGGTTCACGTCAGCCTCCAGAAGGTGGTTGGAACCCGGATGTCACGGAGCCGCCACCCGCAGCCAGCGGACACCGGCTCCGACTAGAGCAGCATCGTCGAACAGGTCAGACATGGCCAGGCGGGTGTTACCGCTTCCCATTTCGGCCCGTGCAGCGGGAAGAAACAGGTCCGCGCTGCGTGAGATGGCCCCGCCGAACACTACCACCTGCGGGCGAAATGCGGAGCAGGTCTGCGCGAGGACCCTGCCCAGAGTGCGCCCGAACTGGTGCATGGTCTGAAGGGCTGGACCGCCGTTGCGTGCGCGCAGGGCGATCTCCTGCACCTCGAGACTCTCGCCGGTACGCGTGCGATGCAGATTCTGGATGGCGCGCGCGGAAATAGAGTCCTCGACGATGCCGCCCTCCCAGGGAAAGTCCCAGAGACTGCCGCCGTTGGGCAATCCGGCGCCCGAGGTGGCAATCTCTCCATTCACCGCAAAAGCGGAACCGAGGCCCGTGCCCAGGGTGATGCCGATCGCCCGCTGCACCTTCGCGCCCGCGCCACGATGGATCTCGCCCAGAAGATAAGCACAGGCGTCATTCACGAAAGTGACCGCGGCTGGAGCAACCTTGAAGCGCAACCCCAGTTCCGCCCGCAGGTTGATGCCGTAAAGGGCCGCAAACTTGTGCCGCATCTGACTGATGCCCAGGTCGTAGTCGAATGGCCCAGGCGTCCCCAGGGAAATGCCCGACAGATCCTGGAGCGCCAGGTCATTTTCGGCCAACGCCGTCTTTCCCAGCTTCTCCAGTGTGTCGAGGATGTGGCCTGCATTGCCGCTGCTGTCCAGAGCAGAAGAAAACCTGCGATCGAAGCGGAGAGAGGCATCCTGCGCCAAAGCTGCGGCGGCGTGCGTGCCCCCCACATCGTAGAGCAGAATATTCAATTTGGAATTGCTCATCCGGCAAACCCTGTGTA
>CAZXVY010000123.1:1001-7659 GCA_964644115.1 uncultured Terriglobales bacterium | reverse complement strand
TGTTGATGCTTCCGGTTCCGGAACCAGCCGGGTTACTTCTCATCCCGTCTTCCCTGCCCCAAACTGAACTGGGTGTTTCTTCCGTACCCGAGCCAACGGGGCCGGTGCACCGGCCTGCAACGGCCGGCGCACTCGCAGGTCTTGATCAAGGCGCAGAATTTTGGCGGCGCAATTTAACGACAAAACCGAGAACCGCATCGCCCGGCGCTTCCCCATGCGCCTGCCGCTGAGCGTGAAGGTGTCGAACGGCGGGCTGCATGAGGAAATTTGCGTCACCCGCGACGTGAGCTCACGCGGCGTCTTCTTCTATTCCGATACGCGTATGCGCGCGGGCGCGGATATCGAGTACGTCCTCACCCTGCCAAGGGAAATCCTGCTGATGGAGCCGGTGCGCATCCGCTATCGCGGCAAAGTGGTCAGGGTGGAACCCGATGCGACATCGCAGTACGGTGTGGCCGCTTCGGTACATCGCTTCGAGTACGCCTAGGCGATCCTTCTCACCACGGAGACACAGAGGCACTGAGGAATGCGCGGGCGAGGGCGCCCGCTTCCACACGGGCCTCCGTCGGCACAAGGCGGCGCTATACTCATCGCCTGATGCCGGAAGAAGACGGAGCTCGCGCCGAACGCCGTCCCTCCTGGGTGGTGGGTTGGAGTGTCGGACTGCTGAGCGGCCTGGTGGTGGCGGCGATGGCCGTCGCTCTGCTCTTCTGGCTGGCGCCAGGTACGCGGCTCGCCGACCTGCTGGGTGCAGTGATGGGGGAAGCACCCACGCGGGTAGACCTCGACCAGCCCGCAGTGGTCCGCCAGGTGCAGCAGTTGCGGCGACTGGAAACCGTGGTCTACCGCATGGACAAAATAGTCGCCGGCGGGCGCGAGCATTCCTACCTGCCGCCGCTGCTGGCCGGGGAGAAGCTGCTGCTGATGGTGCACGGAGAAGTAGTCGCGGGCGTGGACCTGGGACGCATCGGGTCAGAGGACGTCCGCGTCACCGGCAAGACGGTGGAGATCAAGCTGCCGCCGCCGGAAATCTTCAGCACGCGGCTGGACAGCGAGCGCACCCGCGTCTATTCGCGCGACACCGGATTGTTTTCACGCGCCGATCCCAACCTGGAAACCCTGGTGCGCCGCGAAGCCGAGCGCGACCTGCGGCAAGCGGCCGAGAAGGACGGCATCCTGCAGGCGGCGCGCCAGAACGCGACCGGCACGCTGGTGAACCTGCTCCGCGGGTTGGGGTTTGAGAACGTTGTAGTGCGCTAGAGTCCAGCGCGAGTCGAGCGATGTATGATGTGCGATGTTGGATGTGCGAGGTTTGAAGCAATTGGGTGACTTCACACATCACACATCCAACATCAAACATTCTCATGGGCATGCTGATGGTTTCCATCCTGATGGCTATCCTGCCGCTGCTGCTGGCGGCGCTGCTGCTCTTAGGAGTCGAGGGCCTGGACCTTACGCCCACCATGGACGGGCTGTTCCTCTCCATCATCCTGCTCACCATTTCCGCTCCCTTCCAGATCAACGTGCTGCTGGAACTGCGCGCGATGGGGCTGCTGTCCGGGCCGCTGGGCAAGAAGGGCGATGAATCGAAGCCCGGCAAGCCGGCGCCCAGGCTGGAAACCAGGATGATGGCTTCGGCCGAAGGCGTGCACACCTATCGGGGAACGGTGAAGGGCGTGCTCTACTACGAAGCGGGCGTGGGCCAGCACAACAAGTCGCTGGTGACCTTGCAGGCGGTGGGCGCCCAGACCGGCGACCAGATGGTGTTTGCCGGCGACGTGCGCAACGCGCTTCCGCTGGAGAAGGGCCTGGAGATTTCTTACCGCAGCAGCAGAGCTTCGAACACCATCATCAGCGTGCGCGACCTGTAAACCGTGCCGCCAGCAGCGGCGCTGGACGGGTTTCGTCGTCGCCGTCGGCCACCAGCAGCAGCGCGATGCCGCCGTCCTCTTCCAGCGTGGCGTGCACGCCTTCAATCTTCAGCACGGGTTCCAGGGATTCCATCCGCGCGACCCGGCCCTGGGCATCAGGATGCCCAGCGCCGCGGCGATCACGGGGCCGTCGCGGTAGGTGTCCGGGCAGTCCTCGGCCACCGCGCTGAACACCAGGCGGCCGTCGGGAAGCGGCGAAGCGTCGGTGAAGGTGAGGCGCACGCCGCCCTGCGTTCCCAGATCGTGCCGCTGGATGCCGCGCACCAGATCGACCGGGAGCGACTGCGACCGCGAGGCCTGCTCGCAGACGCCGCTGAGGTCGAGGTCAATCACGGCATTGACGCCCGCGCGGCCGTTGCCGCGCTGCAACAGGCGAAGCGAATCTCCCACCACCGCGGCGCCTTCCAGGTTGAGGTCGGGGAGCTGGCGTTCGAGCGCAAGGTAGAGCGGAGCCAGATCCAGAATGCGCGGCGCCGACGCGGAGCCCTGGGCGTCCAGCGGCCACACCGCTCCCCGCCGGCGGCGGGGAGTGGAACCTGATCCCAGCGCCAGCAACGCTCCGTGCGGAGGCCACGCTTCTGCCGGAAGATGCGCCAGCGCTTCCCGATCAGGCTTGGCCGCCTTGCGCGCCGCCTGGTCCCGGGGAAGCGCCGAATCGTCGAAAAACAGCCGCCGGCCCGCGCCCTCGCCCTGCGCGGGAAAAACGCCGATGAAGTTTTCATCGTCGGCAACCACGTACAGCCACTCGCCCACGCGCACCAGGCCGCTGGCCGCGGCCAGATGCGGTCGTTCGCCGGGCTCGAGCGTAAGATCGCGGAGTTTGCGGGCGTGGATCATGGGAGATGGGCGATGTGTCATGTGCGATGTTTGATGTTTGATGTGTGATGTAAGAACCCGGAGCTCATTCTTCATACTTCACACATCACACATCGCACATCACACATCAAACATCACACCCCTGCCGCTTCCCGCACCAGCTTCTCCAGTTTCTCCAGCGCGCTCTCCAGACGCTGCCGCCGATTGAGCACCGGCTGAAAGACGTCGCCCAGGCGGGCGAAGCGGTCGAGCACGTTGCCCATGTGGAACTGGGCGGGCGAGAGCCCGGGCACAACTTCGCGCCACTCCAGCGGCGTGGCCACCGGAGCGCCGGGATGCGCGCGCAGCACGTAGGGCGCGGAGATGGTCTTCCCTTCCCCGATCTGCATGTAATCGAAATACACCTTCCCGGTCTGCCGGCGGGCCAGAGAGCGCGGCGTGGTGAAAAGATCCGGCCGCTCGCTGGCCATCAAGCGGGCCAGCACTTCGGCAAACGAGCGCGCCTGCGCGAAGCTGTACTCGGGCTCGATGGGGATGTAGAGATGCATGCCGTCACCGCCCGTGGTCTTGGGATAGCCCTCAAGGCCGAGCACCTCCAGCCTGCGGCGGACGAGTTGCGCGGCCTCCACGATGCGATCAAACTCGCAGCCGTGCGGATCGAGATCAATCAGGATGTAGTCGGGATTGTCCAGCGAGCCGATGCGGCTCATGGCAGGGTTCTGATCAATGCAGCCCAGGTTGGCCAGATAGAGCAGCGTAGCGCGGTCGTCGCAGACCACGAAGCGCGTCGGCTCTTCGCGCTCGTGAAAAGCGATGGCCTCGGTGCGCAGCCAGTCCGGAAAACTTCCCGGCGCGTCCTTCTGGAAGAAGAACTCGCCCTCAATGCCGTCGGGATAGCGCTTGAGCGAGAGCGGGCGGTCGCGTAGATACGGCGCCAGCAAGCCGGCCACGGCATCGTAGTAATTAATCAGGTCGCGCTTGGTGTAGCCCTCCCGCGGATAGAACACCTTGTTCAGGTTGGTGAACTTGAGGCGTCGGCCGTCCACCATCAGGAAGACTTCCGCCTGCTTGCCGGAAAGCAGCGGAGGCCGCACCGGCGGCGCCGCGCCGGGTTCCTCGCCGGTTGCGGGCGCGGCGGGCGCTGCGCTCTCGCGGACACATTCTTTCGGGCCGACGTCGGGGCGGAGGCCGACAAACACCGGCGCGCGCAGCCGGTCTTCGTGCGTCCAGGAGGCGAAGCGCACGGTGCAAACCACCTCCGGCCGGACCCACGTGACCAGATCTTGGAGCTCCCTGGGCGCGTCGGGAAACGGGCTGCCCTTCGTAACCAGCGGCACAAGACGTTGGTGCGCGCCCTCCAGCAGGGCCTGATCGAATCCGGAGCCGACGTTGCCCGCCCACAGCAGTTTTTCGCCATCGTAGTGGCCGAGCACCAGCGCGCCGAAGGGCTCGCGCTCGCCCTTGGTCCATCCACAAATGACGAACTCCTGCTGGCTGAAGATCTTGATTTTCATCCAGTCCCGGGAGCGGCGGGATTCGTAGCGGCTGAGGGCGCGCTTGGCCACGATGCCTTCGAGGCCCGTTTGGCGCGCAGCGGCCAGCAGCTCGGCGCCCTGGCCGACAAAGTTTTCAGAAAAACGCACCAGCGTGCCCGGCTTGATGATCTCCGCCAGCACGCGCTTGCGTTCGGTGAGCGGGACGTCGCGCAGGTCGTAGCCGTTGTAATAGACGAGATCAAAAGCAAACAGGGTGACGGGGACGGAACGCGCCAGCGTGGCCGCCGACTTCGCGCCCGCCATCATGCGCGGCTGCAGCAGGCTGAAGCTGGGGCGGCCCTGCTCGTCGAGCACCACGATCTCGCCGTCCACGATGGCGCTTTCGGCGGCCAGCGCTTCGGGCAGCGCCCCAAGTTCCGGATACGTCTGCTGCATGACGGTGCCGTTGCGCGAGATCAAGCGGACGCTGCCTTTCTCCACGAAACACAGCGAGCGCACGCCGTCCCACTTCACTTCGTAGATCCACTCCGCGCCTTCCGGCAGCGTGTCTGAGGAAAACGCCATCATGGGGCGGAGGTCCTTGTCTTCCGGCATGGGCGCGGGCTTCGCGCCCGGCAGCAGCGCCGGGTCCACGCCGCCGCGATGCACGCTGCGCAGGTCCTGTTCGGCATCCCAGCCGGGTTTCGCGGCGAAGTCCTTCTTCTTGATCAGCAGCCATTCGTTCTTCTTGCTGTTCTTCAGGCGGACGAGCGCGAAGTCGCCCATGAGCTTCTCGCCGTGCAGACGGAACTTCAGGTCGCCCACCTTCCACTGCTCCGCCGGAGACTTGTCGCCCAGCCATTCGTAGGTGCCGCGGTCCCACAACAACACGCTGCCCGCGCCGTAGTTGCCTTCCGGAATGGTGCCTTCGAACTCGCCGTACTCCATGGGATGATCTTCGACGTGCACCGCCAGGCGCTTTTCGGCGGGATCCAGCGTAGGGCCCTTGGGGACGGCCCAGGAGCGGAGCACGCCGTCCATCTCCAGGCGCAAGTCGTAATGCAGGCGGCGCGCGCTGTGCCGCTGGATGTAGAAACGCTTGCCGCGGGCCTCCGCCTGGACCTCGCCGGGGCTGGGTTCGGGGGTCTTGTCGAACGTTCTCTTGCGGCGGTATTCAGTTAGAGACATGGTTAATACTTGAATATGTACTAAGTTGTATACTATCTAACTGGTTCTTCCCCCAAATCTTCGACCCCGGTGATGAGGCCCCATGGCGAGCACGGTATGGAAAGGGCACCTGACGTTCGGTCTGGTGTCGCTACCCGTCAGATTGTATAGCGCAGCGCGCAGCGAAACCGTCGGTTTCAACCAGCTCCATAAGGCGGACAACTCGCGCGTGAAGCAGGTGCTCTACTGCCAGCTCGAAGACAAGCCCATCGAGCGCACCGACCTGGTGAAGGGCTTCGAGTACGAAAAGGGCCGCTACGTGGTGATCGAGGACGAAGAGGTCAAGAAGGTGGCGCCCAAAACGGCCAAGACCATGGAGATCCTGGAATTCGTGAAGTCCTCCGAAGTGGACCCCATCTATTTCGAGAGTTCCTACTACATGGCCCCCGATGATGCCGGCGAAAAACCCTACGCGCTGCTGTTCGAGGCCATGCGGCGCTCGGAATATGTGGCCCTGGCCAAGGTGGCCATGCACAACCGCGAGCACATCGTCATCCTGCGCCCCAGCGGCAAAGGCATCCTGATGCACACCATGTACTACGCCGACGAAATCCGCCGGGTGGATGAGTTCCGCACCGACGTGTCCCTGGTCAAAGACAAATAGCTGGAACTGGCGAATACCCTCATCCAGTCTTTGGCGGGTGATTTCCATCCGGAAAACTACAAGGACGACTACCGCGACAACCTGAAGGCCATGATCCAGGCCAAGGTGGACGGCAAGGAAATTGTGGAGACCCCTGCGCCCCAGCACCTCGCCCCGGTGATTGACATCCTCGAAGCCCTGAAGATGAGCCTGGCCCAGGGCAAGAGGCCTGCACGCTCCTCGGATGAGCCGGCCGCATCGGAATCTAACGGCGGAAGCAAGAAGAAGGCGGGCAGAGGGTAGGGGCAGGTTTCAGGTTTCAGGTTTCAGGTTTCAGGTTTCAGGTTTCGGGTCAGAGGCAGTTCAGGGCCTAGAGCGCTTCATTCCCGTTTGAGTTTGTCATCCCGAGCGGAGGCGCGCAGCGCCGAAGTCGAGGGATCTTGGTTTTTCTGCGCCTCGTTCGCCTTCCGCACAATCTCCTCGAAGTCAATCTCCTGGCCCCATTCCCGGCTGAGGTCGTCCCACTTGGGGTTCACGGATTCAATTAGCGCAATCTTCTTCCTTCTGCTCCATCGTTATGATTTGCTTCTCGCGGGCAATGGCATTCTTGACGTACTGAAAGCGTT
>CAZXVY010000123.1:0-986 GCA_964644115.1 uncultured Terriglobales bacterium | reverse complement strand
GTCGGCCTTCTCCTTGTGCTCATGGTGCCGTCGCTCCATTGAATTGCACGAGCCGGTGTACAGAGGATGGCGGGAACAATTCGTCAAGATGTAGACGAAGTGGTGGTGGTCAGGCATAGAAAAACCAAGATCCCTCGACTTCTCGCTCCTTCGCTCCGCTCGGTCGCGCTTCGCTCGGGATGACAACTCTAACAGCACGGCGTCGCGGCGCGACAACTCAGGCTTCAGACATCGTTCATGCATCAATCGTCAATCTTCAATCGCCAATCCTCTCGCCATCTCTTCCTTCACCGCCGCCCCGCTCAACTTGCGCTGCATCATTTGCTCGGCCAGGCGCAGGATGCGGCCTGCCGCGTCTTCGGGTGACACGCCGCGGGCGTGGATGTTGGAGATGAGGTTGCGCTGGGCGTCGGTGTGCCCGGCGCGCGGGCGGTAGGCCATGTAGGCGGAGAGGCTTTCCGCAGTGGCCAGGCCGGGACGCTCTCCGATGAGCAGCACGACCACGACCGGGTCGAGCAATTCGCCAATGTCGTTCAGCACTCCGACGCGGCAGTGCCGGATGAAGAAGGTTTGCCCCACGCGCCAGCCGCGCGCCGACGCGCCCTCAATCAGCAGCGGCAACAGGCACGGCACTTGCGTCGCCACGGCGGTGGAGGAGAGGCCGTCGCCGATGGCGATCTGCAGGCCGGCGCCACCGGGACAACGCTTCGTGACTTCCGCGCGCGCGGCGTCGCTCAGGCGGCGCCCGAGGTCGGGCCGCATCAGGTAATCGGTCTTGGTGGAAGCGCAGGTGGCCACCTCAAAAAGACCGAAGCGCGCGATGAATTCCGCGCCGAAGTCGCGCGCCGGGTCGAGTTCGGTGCGCACGGCGTCCACGGCGGCGGCATGGTCGCGGCGCAATTCGAGTTGCGTGACCGTGCGATAGGAGGCGCCGGCGCGTCCCACCAGCAGCCGCGCCGGAGTGCGCGCGCGCACGGCAGCGAGCA
>CAZXVY010000122.1:5792-7663 GCA_964644115.1 uncultured Terriglobales bacterium | reverse complement strand
TTGAAGGCCTACTCCGACGGCTCGCTGGGCTCGACCACCGCCTACTTCTTCGAACCCTACGACGATTCTCCCAAGACTCGCGGCCTGCTGGCGGCGGGCATGCTCCCCTTGCCGCGGATGCGCGGACGCATGATGAAGGCCGACGAGGCGGGCTTGCAGCTTTGCCTCCATGCCATCGGCGACCAGGCCATTTCCATCGTGCTCGATTTGTTTCGCGACGTGGCCCTGGCTGGCGACCGTGACCGCCGTTTGCGCATCGAGCACGCGCAGCACATCGCGCCCAAGGACTTCGAGCGCTTCGCGGCGCAGAAGGTCATCGCCTCCATGCAGCCTTACCACGCCATTGACGACGGACGCTGGGCGGAGAAGCGCATCGGAGCCCAGCGTTTGAAGGGGACGTACGCCTTCCGCACGCTTCTCGATGGCGGCGTGCGCCTGGCCTTCGGCACGGACTGGGACGTGGCCCCGCTCGACCCCATGCAGTCCCTCTACGCCGCGGTGACGCGGGCCACGCTCGACGGCAAGAACCCGCAGGGCTGGGTTCCGGAGCAGAAGATCAGCCTGGCGGAGGCGGTGGAGGCTTACACCATGGGTTCCGCTTACGCCGAATTCCAGGAGAAGGAGAAAGGATCCATCACCGCCGGCAAGCTGGCCGACCTGGTCCTGCTGAGCGAGGATATCTTCGCCATCGCTCCGGAAGCCATCCGCAACGTCAAAGTGGACGTGACCATGGTGGGCGGGCGCATCGTTTACCAGCGCACCGGCGGCGCCCAGGCCGCGCGCTGACCCGAGGACCGGCATGAGCTCTAAACGCGCTTCCTCCGCCTCGCTCTGGAAACGCAGGCCCTTCGGCTTGAAGGAAGGGTTCTTCAGCACCGGCGTGGTGCAACTGCACTACGTCGAGGGCCCGGACACCGGCCCTCCTCTGGTGCTGATGCACGGCATCTGCAACCGCTGGCAAAGCTTCCTGCCGCTCATTCCCGCCCTGTCGTTGCGCTGGCGCGTCTACGCCTTCGACTTTCGCGGGCACGGCAAATCGGGCCGCGCGCCCGGCGCCTACCGCGGCACCGACTACGTGGTGGACGCCCTGGCCTTTCTGCAGAACGTGGTGAAGGAGCCGGCGGTGCTGTTCGGGCATTCCCTGGGGGGAATCGTTTCCATGTGGATGGCCTCCAGCCTTCCCGCCAATGTCCGGGCGCTCATCCTGGGCGACAACGTGATGAGCGCGGAAAGCTTGCTGCAGAACCAGCAACTGATGGCCATCTTCAGCGCGCTCAGCGAGCTGCTGAATTCCGGCCGCCTGCTTGACGACCTGGCCGCTCAACTGCCGGAAATCCGGCTCCCGGTCCCCGGGCAGGAAGGGCCGGTGCGCTGGGGACAGTTGCCGGGGATGGACGCCGCGTTCTTCCGCTTTCTGGCGCACACCTACTTGCAACTCGACCCCGACGTGCTTCAGGCCATCCTGCAGGGCGGCGCCACCGAGGGCTGGGACGCGGAAGGTATGCTGGCCAAAATCAAGTGCCCGGTGCTTCTGCTCCAGACCAACCCCACGCTAGGAGGCGGGATGAGCGACGCCGATGTGCGCCAGGCGCTCACCATCCTGCCGCGCGCCACTCACGTCCGCCTGCACAACTTCGGCCACCTGCTGCACATGGAGCGCGCCGAACCGGTGCTGCGCGCCGTGACCAACTTCCTGGAATCGCTCTAGCGAAGCTCCGGCTTAAGTCTCCAGACGCATGAGGTCGGCTGCCGTCTCCCGCCGGCGGATGAGCCGCGCCTGCGCGCCTTCTACCAGCACTTCCGGCGGGCGCGGGCGGGAGTTGTAGTTGGAAGCCTGGGCCATGCCGTAGGCACCGGCGTCGAGGATGGCC
>CAZXVY010000122.1:0-5782 GCA_964644115.1 uncultured Terriglobales bacterium | reverse complement strand
GCAACTCCGGCAGCGCGCGGTCGAGGGCGAGGAAATCTCCCGTCTCGCATATCGGGCCCACCACGTCAAAGCGCTGCCGTCGCCGCCGGGTGCGCTGTACGGGGACGATCTCGTGATGCGCGCCGTAGAGCGCGGGGCGCAGCAGGTCATTCATGGCCGCGTCGAGCACCAGAAAGCGCTTGCGGCCGCTCTGCTTCCTGTACAGCACGCGCGCCAGCAGCGCGCCCGCCGGCCCCACAATGGCGCGCCCCGGCTCCAGCAACAGATGAACGCCCAGGCCGCGCAGCGGTTCGACGATGGCGGCCGCGTAATCGCGGAAGCTGGCGCTGCGTTCGCCGCGATACGCGATCCCCAGCCCGCCGCCGGCGTCCACGTAGGGAATGCGGTGCCCATCGGCCGTCAGGTCGCGGACCAATGCGGCGACGCGCGTCATGGCGGCACGGAACGGGGAAGGGCTCAGGATCTGCGATCCAATGTGCACGCTCACCCCCGCCACCTCCAGCCAGCGCGAGCGTGCGGCGCGACGGTAAAGCGCGCGCGCGGCTCGAATGGGGACGCCGAACTTGTGCTGGCGCTGCCCGGTGGAGATGTAAGGATGCGTTTCCGCGGGCACATCCGGATTTACGCGCAGGGCCAGGCGCGCCGTCTTTCGCCGGCGCGCGGCCCGCTGCGCCAGCAATTCCAACTCGCCCTCGCTCTCCACGTTGAACATCAGGATGCCGGCGGCGAGGGCGGCGTCCATCTCCGCGGCCGTCTTGCCCACGCCGGAGAAGACCACCTTGGCCGCCGCACGGCGGCTGGCGCGCAGCACGCGCTCCAGCTCTCCTCCGGAAACCACGTCGAAGCCCGCGCCCAGTCCGGCCAGCAGGCGCAGCAGCGACAGGCTGGAGTTGGCCTTAACGGCGTAACAGAGGGTATGGGGCTGGGAGCGGAACGCGCCATCCAGGGCGCGAAAGCGCCGGCGAATCGCCGTCGCCGAATAGACGTAGGCCGGCGTGCCCGCGCGCTGCGCGATCTTCGCCAGCGGAACGCGCTCGCAGCACAACTGGTTTTCCCGGTACACGAACGCGGGCGGGCGCGGGCCTTTCATGGACGATGGGGTTGTACCACAAAGGAAGGGGCCCGCGGCAGCGCTAGTGCCGTTCCAACTGGTCTCGTCTAACTTCCTTCGGCCTCGCGTCCAACCGCCCGAGAGAATAGGCGTGTAGGTCGGGCAGCGCGCCGGCGCAGGGCGCTAGTCGAGCACCTTGAGCACCACCACGGTCTTGTCGTCGAAGGGCGCCAGATCATGGCAGTACTCGCAGGTGGCGTCGAAGATGGTGTTGACCACTTCCTCGGCCGAACCGGCGCAGGACTGGGTCACAATCTCCTCCAGGCGCTTGCGGCCGAAGGACTCGCCGTCGGGGGTACGGGCGTCCAGGATGCCGTCGCTGAAGAACACGATCACGTCGCCGGGCTGCATGGTCAGCGTGGATTCCTCGTACTCCGCGTCGCCGAACAAGCCCAGCGGCAACCCGGTGCTCTCGATCACGTGGATCTTGCCCTGCGAGCAGTGAATGGGGCGGGGCAGGCCGGAGTTGGCCAGTTGCAGGGTGCGCTCGCGATCGTCCCACACCGCGTAGATGATGGAGACATACTGGGCGTCAATGTTGCGCTCGAAGAGCGAGAGGTTGATGGCGGAGAGCATCTCCGCGGCGCCGGGCTCGGAGATGGCGGTGGAACGCATCAGGCCGCTCACCAGCGCCGCATAGAGCGCCGCCCGCGCTCCCTTGCCGCTCACGTCCCCGATGGCCAGTCCGGTGCGCTCCAACGAGTAGTCCAGGAAGTCGTAGAGGTCGCCGCCGATGGCGTAGGCGGGATCGAAGCGGGCCGCAACCTGCGCGTGCCGCAGCCGCGGACACTCCGCCGGCAGGAGTTGAAGCTGCAGTTCGCGCGCCGTCTCCAGGTCGCGCTCCAGGCGGCGCTCCTGCTTCACCACGTGCTCGTACAGCCGCGCGTTCTCGATGGCGATGGCCACCTGCGCGGCCAGCGTGGTCAGGCTGCGCAGATGTTCTTCCGTAAAGTAGGCGCGCTTGGTGTGCTCCAGGTCGAGCACGCCGATCACCCGGTCCTGGTACACCAGCGGCACCACCAGCTCCGACCGGGTTTCCGCATTCAGTTGCAGGTAGCGCAGGTCCTTATGGACGTCGGGTACCACCACCGCCTGCTTGTGCTGGGCCGCATACCCCACCAGTCCTTCGCCCAGGGCGTAGGTGGGTTTGAGCGCCACCTTCTCGTCGAAGCGCACGGCGAACCGGTGATGCAGACTCTTGCCGGCCTCGTCCAGCAGCAGGATGCTGAACATGTCGTAGGCGATCAGCTTCTTGAGCAATTCAGCCACGCGATGCAGCAACTGGTCGAGGTCGAGGATGGAGGTCAGCTCACGGCTGATCTCGTTGAGCACCTCGAGTGTCCGCGCCTGCCGCGAGAGGCGGGTGTACAGGCGCGCGTTTTCGATGCCTGAGGCCAGCCGCGAGGCCACCAGGGTGAGCAAGCGGCTGTGTTCCGCGGTGAAGTAGTTCACCTCGCGCGCCTGCAGGTCCAGCACGCCGATGACTCGGTTCTTCACGATCAAAGGAACGGCCAGCTCCGAGCGCACGCCCGGATGCGCGCTGATATAGAAGTCCACTTCGGAGACGTCGTTCACCAGCACCGCTTCCCGGCGCTCCACCGCCTTTCCGGTGACGCCCGTCCCCACCTTGATCTTCAGTCCTTCCATCGCGTCGACGATGTGGCCGATCTGGAAACGAGGGCGCAGTTCCTGCTTCTTCTCGTGGAGCAGCAGGATGGCGAAGATCTCGTAGTCGAGCACCCCGCGAACCACTTCGGCAACCCGCTTGAGCAGCGTGTCCAGGTCGAGGGTGGTGTTCATGGCGTCCGACACTTCCAGCAGCAGGGCCTCGCCCTTGCGGACCTTGGGTGCGCCCGGCTCGGCGGGCGGCTTGGTCTCGGTGAGTGTGTCGGTTTCTGCCATACCTGTTTGGTTCACGCCTGGCCCCACTGCATTGGATGCGGGGCCTCCGCCAAGGCTTCGCCAAAGCTACTACGACTGCGAAGAACGGCGGGCGTGGAATTCCCGCATGATGCCGACCGCGGCGCTGGTTCCCAGGCGGTCGGCGCCGGCCCCGACCATGGCGGCCGCATTCGCCAGCGTACGGATGCCGCCCGAAGCCTTCACCCCGGCCCGCTCTCCCACCACACCGCGCAGCAGGGAAACGTCCTCCACCGTGGCCGGGCCCGCCAGGCCGGTGCAGGTCTTTACGAAGTCGGCGCCCGCGGCGATGCTCAGTTCGCAAGCGGCCAGCTTTTCGTCGATGGTCAGCAGCGGCGTCTCCAGGATCACCTTCACGATCGCTCCCGCGGCATGCGCAATCTCCACCACGCCGCGGATGTCGGCCCCCGCCAGCGCGCGATCGCCGGACTTCAGCGCGCCCAAGTTGATCACCATGTCCAGCTCGTCAGCGCCCAGGCGCAGGGCTTCGGCGGCCTCGAAGCGCTTCACCGTGGTCAGGGCTCCGCCGTAGGGAAAGCCCACCGGCGTTCCCACTCGCACCGGCGTGGCACGCAGGAGGCTGGCGGCCAGGGCCACATAGCAGGGATGCACGAACACCGTGGCGAAACCGTGCTCCACCGCTTCTTCGCACAGGCGGATCACCTGCGCAGAGCTGACGTCGGCGCGCAGCACCAGGGTGTGGTCCATCCGCCGGGCCAGCGAGGCCGCGTCCGGGAAGGGGAGTTTCTGGGCTTCGGCGGCTGCAATGGTTCCCGTGGACATGAAGAGGTGATTCTACCAAATCATGTCTGATGTGCGATGTTTGATGTGCGATGTGAAGCTGCCTGCTTTGCATCATTCTCACATCGCACATCACACATCGAACATCCAACATCGGCTCCTGTTAAAATGACGTGTTTCCCCACCGGAGGACGTTCCCATGCCCATGCCGGAGTTTGCCGCGCTGTGCGACGAAGCCAAAAAGGAGATCCAGGAAATTGACGTCGGCCAGTTGAAGCGAATGCAGGAAGCCGGAGAGGACTTCACCCTGATTGACGTGCGCGAGCGCGACGAGCAGGCTCGCGGCATGGTGCCCGGAGCCCTGGCCCTGCCGCGCGGCATCCTGGAGCGCGACATAGATCAGGTCACCACCGACAAGGGCCGCAAGCTGGTGCTCTACTGCGGCGGAGGCTTCCGCTCCGCCCTGGCTGCCTGGATGCTGAAGAAGATGGGCTTTCGCAACGTGATCTCGCTGGCCGGCGGCTGGCGGGCGTGGACACAGGGCGGCTAGCAGGCTGTGGCTGGCAGCGAGCAGCCGTGGCGAAGAGCTAAGGGCTAAAGGCTAAAAGCTAAACATGAATCTTCGGGGCGTAAAACTCACCTGGCTGGGCCACTCGACGTTTCGTGTCGAAACGCCCGGCGGCAAGACCATCCTCATCGATCCCTGGGTGATGGGCAATCCTTCCTGCCCGCAATCGGAGAAGAACGTGCGCAAGGTGGACGCGCTCCTGTGCACGCACGGACACGGCGACCACATCGGAGACGCAGTGGCCATCGCCCGCGCCCACAACCCGGTGTGCGTTGGCGTCTATGAGCTGTGCCTGTGGCTCGCGTCCAAGGGCGCGAAGAACATCGCGCCCATGAACAAAGGAGGCTCGCAGCAGGTGGGAGACATTCGCGTCACCATGGTGCACGCCGACCACTCCTGCGGCATCGAGGACGACGGCAAGATCATCTACGGCGGCGAAGCCTGCGGCTTCGTGATCGAGTTCGAGAACGGGCTCAAGCTCTACCACGCCGGCGACACCAACGTCTTTGGCGACATGCAGATCATTCGCGAGCTGTATGAGCCGGAGATCGCCCTGCTGCCCATTGGCGACCTGTTTACCATGTCGCCGCGCGAGGCAGCCTACGCCGCGAAACTCCTGCGGCCCAAGGTCATCGTCCCTATGCACTTCGGCACCTTTCCAGTGCTGACGGGAAAACCCGCAGATCTGGCCGCGCGCGTGAAGGACCTGGGCATCGAAGTGGCCGAACTCAAGCCGGGAGTCACCGTTTCTTAGGTGCGACGAAGCAAAGGGCAGTGCCGGGCGCCAAGTGCCAAATGCTAAGTGCCAAATGCCGTAGGCTAGAAGCTAGTAGCCAGGAGCTACCCATGTCTGCTGAACCCGCACGCAATTACTGGATGATGGGCGGCATTACCAACGAAGCCGTCGAAGACTACCTGTATTCGCTGCTCCCCGAACGCGACGAAGTCCTCAGCGAGATTGAGGCCGAGGCCGCGCGCCGCCGTATCCCCATCGTGGGCCCGGCGGTGGGACGCCTGCTCTACCAACTGGCGCGCATCTCCGGCGCCAAGACCGTGTTCGAGATGGGCTCCGCCATCGGCTACTCGACCATCTGGTGGGCGCGCGCGGTGGGCGAGGGCGGGCGCGTGGTCTATACCGACGGCGATCCCAAGAACGCCGAAGAAGCCCGCGGCTACTTCGAGCGCGCAGGCGTGGCCAACCGCATCACCGTCCGCATCGGCGACGCCCTGGAACTGCTCTCCGAGCAGAAGACGGAGTCGTTTGATGTGGTTTTCAACGACGTGGACAAGGTGGACTACCCGCGCGTCTTTCGCCTGGCCGTCTCGCGGGTGAAAAAGGGCGGATTGTTCGTTACGGACAACGCGCTGTGGGGCGGCCGCGTGGCTTCGGCGGTCACGGGCCAGCCGCCGTCGGAGAAGGAAGCCGAAACCAAGGCCATCAT
>CAZXVY010000121.1:0-7729 GCA_964644115.1 uncultured Terriglobales bacterium | reverse complement strand
CAAGGCGCTGGTTCCGCTCTTCGGACTTTTTCCTGGGGCAGCCCGAAGAGCGGAACCAGCGCCTTGTGGACGTAGTACGGGCACTGCATGGTGCCCCACACGGTTACGCCGTCCTGCGGGCCGGCCACTGCGATCATGCCGTTGGTTTCGATGTAGAGCTGCTCCTGCGCTCCCGTGACGTATTCGCCTTCGACTATGAAGTCCGCCTTTTCCCAGGCGCTGTCCACGTTTCCTTTGTTCACCTGCAGGGACTTGAAGATGTTGTCCCTGCCCCAGATAACCTGGCGGCCGGCGAGCGAATCCTCGAGGCTGAAAATGGGCTCCAGGGGCTCGATGTCCAGGCGCACGCCGCGGCGGCCTTCCTCGAGCCGGTAGCGGTCAGGGTGCGCCAGCAGCACCACCGGCTCCTCGGCGTGATTCACCACTTTATCGGCAAGGTAGGGCTGGTCGTCGAGAATCAGGGTGACGCAGTTTTTTCCCGGGATGTCCTTCGCGGTGACGATGGTGAATTCGTGCCAGGGAACATGCTCCGCAAAATGGATCCCGCGAATGCGCCCGCGCGCGCAAGGACTGCGGACGGTGGCGCCGTAGAGCATCCCGGGAAAGGAGAGGTCGTCTACATATTGGGCGCGACCCGTCACCTTGTCGCGCGCTTCCTTTCGCGGTACAGACTGTCCCACCCACGGCTGGCTCATGGTGAGGCGCGATTATCCGGCAGGGACGGACTGTCTGCAACCCGTAAGGCGTTGCCGGGCAGGCCTGCCCGGTTTCCGCAGCGTGGTTCCCCAGACGAATATGAGCGATCTCGGGGGATTCGGTATTTTCCAGAATGCTCTGGTACCGCGCACCGTGCATTACCGCCTGAAACTGCTGTTCTGAGCGGAAGAATTCTTCGACACCAGCGGAGCGGCTTTGGCCGCCCCCAGTTTTTTGCCGCCGTCCCCGCGGCCGGGCGCTGCTTCCCGCGTTGATACAATGAGCGACGATGGGTTTCTCCAGCCGAAGGCGCCCGGCGTCGGTCTGTTTGCTGCTGTTCATGGCAGGATTTGTTCCCGCGAATGCGGCCCAGGAGCCCGAGAAACCGCACCGCCAGCGCTTTTCCAGCCGCCAGGCTCAGGACGCGCTTGCCGAAAGCGAGCACAACGTCCGCCTGCAGGCCAACCCCCAGGACCAGGACGCGCTGCGCGAGCGCGGGCTGGCGCGGCTGCGTCTGGGCCGGCTGGAAGAAGGCATGGCCGACCTGACTCAGGCGGCATCCCTTCCCGCCGCTTCGGCCGACTCCTCCGCCGCCCTGGCTTATGCCTACCTCACGCTGGAGCGCCTGCCGGAAGCGGCGGAGGCCGCCCAAGCCGCGCTGGCCAAGGACCCCAAGCATGCCGGCGCGCACTTCTACCTGGGTCGCATCCTGAAGGCCAGGGGAGAAACCCGGGAAGCGATTGAACACCTGGAGAAGGCGGCGGAGCGCAATCCCGAGGACGCGGACATCCAGTTCGAACTCTTTGCCGCGTACCGCGACATGAGCGATACCAATCGCTCCGCCCGCCAGTTAGGGTTGCTGAAGATGCTGTTGCCCCAGAACCACCCGGGATTCCTGTATGCGGAGGGGCTGCTGCAGGCTGACCTGGGGAACCTGGAAGCTGCGGTGGTCCGCTTCCGCCGCGCCCTGGCCGCCGATCCCAGGCTCGCCTCCGTGCGCCAGGACCTGGGCGTGGCGCTGGTGCATGCGGAACGCTGGCCGGAGTCGTTGGAAGTGCTGGCGCCGCTGGCCGAGTCGCAGCCCCAGTCGTTCGCTGCCGCCTACTTTCACGCGCTGGCGCTGCAGAACTCGCAGCGAGGCCCTGAGGCCGAAGGCGAGGCCCGTCGCGCTCTTGCCCTGCGTCCGGATTCGGCCGACGCGCACGCCCTGCTGGGCATCATTCTGGCAGGACGTGGCGAGCACAGCCAGGCGCTCCAGGCGCTCACGCGCGCCGCTCAGCTTGATGCGAAGAATTTCGACGCGCAGTTCTATCTGGGCCGGCTGCTGGTGAAGGAAGGCCGCGTCGAGGAAGGCATTGGACGGCTGCAGGAGTCGGTTGCGCTGGCCCCGCAAAGCCCCGAGGCTCACTACCAGTTAGGTCTGGCGTTGCGCCGTGCCGGGCGCAGCGCCGAAGCGCAGCGCGAGTTTGCTACCGTGGACCGCCTGAACCGCGAGCGTCGCAGCGCTTCGAGCGGCATGGGGGAGAAGCCTGAGGAGAAACCGTGAAGCCGGCCCCGCATCCCTTGGCATTCCGAGCGAGTCCGACCGACCCCGCAGGGCGGGGGAGGAAGAGCGAGTCGAGGAACCCCTCCCCGGTCAACATCGTCTGGGGTAGAGGTTCCTCGACTCGCCCTACGTCGCTACGCTCCGTCGGCCTCGCTCGGAATAACAAGATGCCGTTACTCGCAGTAACCCTGCTGCTCGCGTTCCCCCTTCCCGCCCAGCAGCCTCCGGCGCCCCAGCAGCCGGCCCAGCCGGCGGGCGTTTCCACGGGCGGCGTTTACGCTCCGGTGCGCGACGAGAAGCAGCGACCCATCACCGCCGGCGGCTTCAAGGACGACGCTCCCGTCATCTTCGTGGACGATACGCCGAAGTCCGGCCTGGGCGCCTTCCGCCATCGGTCCGGGACACCGGAGAAGAAGTACATCCTGGAAGTGCCGGGCTCGGGTGTAGCCCTGCTGGATTACGACAACGACGGCTGGCTCGACGTCTATCTGCTCAACGGCTCCACCTACGCCGCCTACAAGGGCAAGGAACCGGCGCCCAAGGCCGCGCTCTTCCGCAACAACCGCGACGGCACTTTCACCGACGTCACCACGCGCGCCGGCGTGGCCAACGAGCGCTGGGGATTCGGAGTGGCCGTGGGCGACTACGACAACGACGGTTGGGCAGACCTCTACGTGGCCAACTTCGGCAAGAACCGCCTGTATCACAACAACGGGGATGGCGCCTTCACCGACGTGGCGGAGAAGGCCGGGGTGGCCGTGAGCGTGTGGTCGGCGGCGCCTTCCTTCGGCGACTACGACGCTGACGGCCGCCTGGATCTGTTCGTCGCCGGCTACGTGCAGTTCGACGTGGACAAGCCTCCCACTCCGGGCAGCGACGTGGTGGCCGGCAACTTCTGCCAGTACCGCGGACAAAACGTGATGTGCGGCCCGCGCGGGCTCAAGGGCGAGCGTGACTTCCTGTTCCACAACAACGGCGACGGCAGCTTCACCGAAGTCAGCCAGAAGGCGGGTGTTTCCGATCCCAACGGTTACTACGGTTTTGCTTCCGCCTTCGTGGACGTGGACGACGACGGCCGCCTCGACCTGCTGGTGGCCAACGACTCCGTTCCCAACGCCTTGTACCGCAACCGGGGCGACGGCACCTTCGAAGACCTCAGCTATCCCTCCGGGTTCGCGCTCAACGAAAACGGACGCGAGCAGGCCTCGATGGGCCTGGCCATCGCCGACTATAACCACGACGGCCGCGTGGATCTCTACGTCACCAACTTCTCCGACGACTACAACACCCTCTACCGCAACGACGGCGACGCCAACTTCACCGACATCAGCTTCCAGGCCGGCCTGGGCGAAGTGACGATTCCCTTTCTCGGCTGGGGGACCGGCTTCCTTGATTACGATTGCGACGGCTATGCCGACCTGATGGCCGTCAACGGCCACGTCTACGAAGGCGTGGACCGGCAGGACTGGGGTTTCACTTGGGCGCAGCGCCCGCTGCTCTTCCACAACTTGAAGGGAGCGCGCTTTGAGACCGTGCCTGCGGCCACGGGCAGCGGCCTGGCGGTGGTGATTCCGGGACGCGGCGCCGCATTTGGCGATCTGGACAACGACGGCCGCGTGGACGTCGTGATCAATAACCTCGACGCCCCGCCCAAGCTGTTGCGCAACGTTGCCCGGCACACCAACCACTGGCTCATGCTGCGCCTGGTGGGAGGCCCGGGCAGCCCCCGCGACGCCATCGGCAGCACCGTTTACCTCAGCGCCGGCGGGATGCGCCAGCGCGGCGACGTGGTCAGCGGCGGCAGCTACTCCTCCAGCTCCGACCTGCGATTGCACTTCGGCCTGGGCGCGGCCACCTCCGTCGAGAAGCTGGAAATCCGCTGGCCCAGCGGCAAGAAGGAAACCGTGGCCGTTCCAGGCGTGGACCGCATCCTGACCATCGTCGAAGGCAAGGGCGTCGAGGGCAGCGCGCCCCCCGGACCGAAAAGATGACCGAAGCCATGACCGAAGCGATGAGCGAAGCCATGAAGGAGCGGAGGACATGAAGGAGCTGAAGCCATGAAAGCCGCGCTGCGCCTGGCCGTGGCATTGGTCGCAGCATTGGTCACCTCAGGGGCCGCCCTGTTGCTCCCGCTGGGGGCGGCGCCCCAGGGGCAGAAGCCCTCGGCGCCGCCCCGGCCCGCCGGGGCCGTCGCCGAGCAAGCCGCGCTGGAGCAGGCCGCTGCCCTGATGGACCAGGGGCGATTTGCCGAAGCGGAGCAGCAGGTGCGCAGCGTTCTGCAGAAGAAGCCCGCGTCCGCCAACGGCCACAACCTGCTGGGAATCATCTCCGACCAGTTGGGGAAAACGGCGGAAGCGGAAGCCGAGTATCGTACCGCGCTCCGCCTGGCGCCCGGCTTGGTCAGCGCTCGCAACAATCTGGGCAACCTGCTGGCCCGGCTGGGCCGCCAGCAGGAAGCGCGCACTCAGTTCGAGCGCGTCCTCAAGGCCGATCCCGGACACGCCCGCGCGCATTACAACCTGGCCACCCTGCTGGCGGGCCAGGAGCAGTACGCCGATGCGGCGCGGCACTTTGCCGCCGCCCTCAAACTCACCCGGCAGCCGGATCCGGTGGTGTCCTTGTCCTACATCCGCGCCGCCCTGCGCGCTCAGCAGACCGAGGGGGCGCTGCCCGCTGCGGAAGAGCTGGCGCGAGCCTTTCCCCGGGATGAGCGCGTGCTGTTCAATCTGGCCGTCACCCTGGCAGAAGGCGGCCAGTACGGGCCCGCGGCGCGCTTTTTCTCCGAAGTCAGCCGGCTGCGACCGGGAACTCCCGAAGTGCTTTACAACCTGGGTGTCGCCTACTACAACCTGAAGCAGTTCGACGAAGCCTCGCAGGTCCTGGCCGAAGCCGCTGACCTCGATCCCAAACCGGCAGAGCCGCACTTCCGCCTGGCTCTGATTGCTTCCGAACGCGGCGACCGCGAAAATGCGCTGCTGGAGTTCAAGCACGCCGTGGAACGCGCCCCTGATCGCGCCCAGTACCACTACCTCCAAGGGCGCGAATACTTCCAGGCGGGTCATTACGAACGCGCGGCCGCGTCCTACCAGCGCGCCACCGAGCTGGATGGCCGCGAGCCCTTGTATTTCCTCAGCCTGGGCAACGCCCTGTTTCACGCCACCAGCTACACCCTGGCCACGGGCGCGTTTCAGCAGGCCGCAGCTCTCGACCCCAATCTTCCCGAAATCAATTTTCTTATCGGCTACAGCCTGCGCGCCCAGGGCAGGTTCGACGAGGCGCGCGCCAGCTTCGACCGTCACCTGGCCGTCGCGCCCAACCATGTGGAGGCCCAGGCCAACCTGGGCTACATCGCCGTTGAGCAGGGACGCTTTGCCGAGGCCGAGGGCTATCTGAAGAAGGTGATTGCCGAGGACCCCAGCCACGTGGCCGCCACCTTCGACCTGGGCCGCGCTCGCGCCAAGCAGCGGGACTACCCGGGCGCCATTCAGCTTTTCGAGCGCGTCCTTCAGCTCAGCCCCGACCTCACCCAGGCCAACTACCAGCTCTTCCTCATGTACTCACGCAACCGGCAGAAGGAAAAGGCGGACAAGGCGCTGGCGGATTTCAAACGCCTGGAAGAGCTGGACAAACAGGTTCGTACCACGCAGATGCGCTTGGACAAGACGCGCAAGCTGCGTCTCTCCGGCGCCCCGGCCGGCGATCCGGCCCAGCCTGAGGGAGGCGGCCAGCCCTCGGTGCGGCCTCCGGGTGGAAATTGAAACATGTTGCTCGTGGCCATCTACGAGGTGCGATGAGAGCGCGCGCTTCGGGCCCTGCGCTGTTTCGGGCTGTCTGCGCGGCCGCGCTCATTGCGGCCAGCGGGCACGCACAAGAGGCGGCGCCAGGGGCACAGGAGCCGGCAAAGCCTCCGGCCATAACCTTCACCGACGTGACTCGCGAGCTGGGCATCGTCTGGAAGCACACCAACGGGGCCACGGAAGACCGCTACCTCATCGAGACCATGGGCGGCGGCGCCGCCTTCCTCGACTACGACCGCGACGGCCGCCTCGACATCTTTCTGGTCAACAGCGGCTGCCACAAGTTCTCCACTCAGTGCACGCCCGCTTCCCACGCGCTCTATCGCCAGAACTCCGACGGCCGCTTCACTGACGTGACGGCCAAGGCGGGCGTGGCGGGCAGCGGCTACGGACAGGGCGTGGCCGCCGGCGATTACGACAATGACGGCGATCCCGACCTCTACGTCACTGCCTTCGGCCGCAACACGCTGTTCCGCAACAACGGCGACGGCACCTTTGCCGACGTCACCGAAAAGGCCGGGGTCGCCGCCGGCGGATGGAGCTCCAGCGCCGCTTTCCTGGACTTCAACCGCGACGGTTTCGCAGACCTCTTCGTCGGCCAGTACCTGCAGTGGAACTACGACCCCAATCCCTTCTGCGGCGAGCGCAGTCCAGGCATGCGTTCGTACTGCCATCCCGACCAGTTTCGCGCCGCGCCCAGCCGCCTCTACCGCAATAACCGCGACGGCACTTTTACTGACGTCACCCAGGCCGCGGGCCTGGCGGAAGCAGGGAAGGCCCTGGGCGTGGTTGCTTTCGACGCCAATCAGGACGGCTGGCTCGACCTCTATGTGGCCAATGACGCCGTCCGCAACTTCCTGTTTCGCAACAACCGGGACGGCACGTTTACGGAAATCGCTCTGCTGGCCGAGGTGGCCTACGGCTCCAGCGGCAAGCCCGAGTCCGGCATGGGCACCGACGCTGCCGACTACAACGGCGACGGCCGCAGCGACCTCTTCGTCACCAACATCGACTTCGAGCCCAACAACCTGTTTCAGAACAATGGCGACGAGACCTTCAACGACGTCACCACTGCATCCAACCTGGCTGCGGTGGCCATCCTGTTCAGCGGCTTCGGGACCCGCTTCCTCGACTACGACAACGACGGCGACCTCGACCTGGCCGTGGCCAACGGCCACCCGCTGGAGAACATCCACCTGTTCAAGCAGGGTGTCACCGGAGCCGAGCGCCCGTTCCTCCTGGAGAATCGCGGCGGGCGTTTTGAAGAAGTGGGCCGGCACCTGGGTGCACCCTTCGAACGCCAGTACAACGGGCGCGGCCTGGCCGTGGGCGATTACGACAACGACGGCGATCCCGACCTGCTCCTGGTCGAGAACGGGGGCACGGTCGCGTTGCTGCGCAACGACGGCGGCAACCGCAGCGCCTGGATCGGTTTCGAGTTGACCGGCCGCGGCCAGGGCCGTGATCTCACCGGCGCCGTGGTGGCGGTGAGCGCCGGCGGCCGCCGGCAAGTGAAGGAGTTGACGGGCGGCGGCAGCTACTATTCTGCCCACGACCCGCGGTTGCTGTTCGGTCTGGGCGCAAGCGAGAAGGCGGAAAAGGTGGAGGTGCGCTGGCCGGGCGGCGGTGTGACCACACTGGAGAACCTGCCCGCCCGCAGCTACCACCGCATCCAGGAGCCGGCGGCGGC
>CAZXVY010000120.1:0-7745 GCA_964644115.1 uncultured Terriglobales bacterium | reverse complement strand
TTCCCGCCGCGCTCGCCTCGCGGATCTTTCAGCCCTTCGTCAGCAGCAAGGGAGACCGCGGCACCGGGCTGGGATTGTGGATCGTGGCCCAGATCGCGGCCCAGCACGGAGGCCGCGTGCGCGCCCTTCCGCGCCGCGGCGGAGGCACAGTGATGGAAGTGGAATTGCCGGCAGCGCCGAAGTACTCTCGCCCCACCACCGGAGAGTAGGCTGGCGCAAGAACACTGGTCCGGCCGATCCCCACAAAAAATCAGGGCGTCCGTGAGGACGCCCTAGTTGTAATTACAGCGCTTCCCGTCTCAGAACGTGAGGCGGAAACCAAACTGGGAACGCATCGGGCCGATCGCCCCGCCGCCGAAGCCGCGGCCGGCGCCATCGGAGGTGCCGGTGCCCAAGTAGGCGCGCTGGCGGAAGAAGTTGGCGGAGGTGATGCGTTCCTCCAGGCTGTTGCCGAAGTTGTTGGTGTCGAAGAGGTTGAAGAACTCCCAGTAGAGGCGCAGAGAGAGCCTCTCCTTGAAGGTGAAGGCCTTGGCGAAGCGGACGTCGAGGATGCCAGTCGGGTCGCCGCGCAGCGGATTGACGCCGACGAAGGTGCATCCCAGCGTGGTCACCGGCGCAGCGAGGGTGCTGCCCACGCAGACGCGGTCCAAGGTGGCGCGGCCGTCGCCGTCCAGGTCGGAATTGGTCCTCCAGTTCAGTGCTCGTGCCGAAGCCGCCTGGAAGATGGGCGAAACCTCGACGCCGCCGGGCAACTGGAAGTGTCCGCTGAAGACCAGGCGGTGGCGCTCATCGAAGTTGCTGGGGCCGGACTCGTTGGGCAGGAACTGCCGATCGGGACTGATGTTCAAGGCGGTGCCGCCGTAGGAACTGGTGGGCCGGCCGCCCCAGGCGTTGGACCAGGAGAGAACGTAGCTGGCCTGCAACATGTAGCGGCGGTTGAACCGCTTCTTAACTTGCAGGTTCACGCTGTCGAAGTTGGAGCGGTTGTTGAAGGCGGTGGTGCGCATCTCGCCCAGCCGCCCCGCCCCGCAGACGGGGCCTGCCAGAGTCGGCCCGCACAGACCGGCAGCATCGAGGGCAGCGTCGAAGAACCGCGTGGTCGGGCCCGCTACGCAGCGCGGATCGAGGGGATTGGCGGACGGGAACCCTGGGTCGCAAACCTCGCGGATTTGTGGGTTCATCTGCAGGATGCGCGGCTCACGCAGACCCAGTACGTGGTAGTAGTCCGCCGTGAAGGCCCAGTCGGGGTGGAACTGCCACTGCCAGCCGATGGACAACTGCTGGGCGTAGGGATCAACCGCCTTGGGATCAAACAAGAAGCCCAGGCCGCCGAACTCCAGTTCCTCGCCTCCCGAGGCGACGGGCAACGCCGTGACGCCGAATGCGAACGTGCACAGTGGGTTGTTGATCGGGTCCACCGTGCAGGCCCCCGGCCGGGCGTCGTTGTTCTGGTTGATGGACGTCTGGTAGATGCCCGGGTGGCTCTGCTGGATGGAGAACACGGTCAGGTTCTGGAACACCTGGTCGAAGGCAATTCCGTACCCGCCGCGGACGATGTGTTTACCCGAACCCGTCGGATCCCAGGCAAAGCCCACCCGCGGCTGGAATTCCTTGAAACTGGGCGTGCGGCGGCGCAGCTCGTCGTCGTTGCCGGCGAGCAGCGCGGCGCGCGCGAGTCCATCCGCAGCCCCAGGGGCTGCAGGGTTGGCCGCTAGTAGCTCCTGCAGGATGCCCACGGTGCGGTTGGTGTCGCTCAGCCCGCTGCCCAGTTGCTGGGGCAGAAGGTGGATGTTGGCGTCCCAGCGCAGGCCCAGGTTAAACGTCAGGCGGGGAGTAACTTTGTAGTCATCCTGGAAGTAGAAGGCGAGCTGATGCACCCGCTGCCCAAACCCGCCATTGCCTCCGCTGAAGTTGAGTTGCCTCAGGGCGCCTGGCGTGGCGAAACCCTGGGGATAAGTGACCAGGTCGCCCAGGATCACAGTGGGATCGTCCCAGAAGCCGATGGAGTAGCCGTTGGCGCCAAAGAAGAAGAAGCCGCCCAGTTTGGCCGTGTAGATGTAGTTGCCGCCGAACTTGATGTTGTGGCGGTTGTGCGTCAAGGAGAAGTCATCGCGGACCTGGTACTTGCGCTGCAGCGTTTGCTGGGGCACGTTCTCGTTCTGCCCGATCTCGCCTGAGGGGAAGAAGATGCGCGGATTAGTGGCGGTCCCGGTGGCCGTTGGCAGCGTGAACATGCGTTCCTGCGTAGCCCCGATCACGTTGACAAAGTCGGAGAAGTGGGCGCCGAACGAGTTGACCTTGCGGGCCGAGATCACCCAGTTGTGTCCGATCACCAGATCGTGGAACTGGTTAGTGTTGGAGGTGGTCTGGCTGAGGTCAGTGACGAACGGATCGCCGAGCTGGTCGTTGGGGTTTTCCCAGCGCTGGCGGCCGTAGCGGTAGAACATGCTTTGGTTGTCGTTGATGCGATGGTCCACGCGCACCGTCAGCAGGTGGTCTTTGTAAGGAACGGCTAGCTGGCTGACGGGCTCGGCCGAAACCGCCGGCGTGCTGAACTGGGACAGTTCGAGGAAGGCGGTGGGATCCACCGAGATGCTGCCCGGCTCGCGCTTGTGCTCGTAGGCGCCGAAGACGAACAACTTGTCCTTCATCAGCGCCCCGCCCACTGAGCCGCCGAAATGGTAACGGTGATAAACCGGCTTGGGCAGCGAAGTATCGTCGTCGCTGGTGCCGATCAGACCGTCGGCGCCGTTCGTGCGCGTGAAGAAGGACTTTTTGTTGAAGGTGCTGATTTGGAACAGGCCGAACAAGGAGCCGTGCAGGGTGTTGGTGCCATACTTGCTCACCACCGTGACAATGCCGCCCAGGGTGCGCCCCGACTCGGCGCTGTAGCGGTTGGTGATGACGCTGAACTCCTGGATGCCCTCCAGGGTGTAGTTCTGCACCATGCCGCCTACCACGTTGTCCTTGTTGTCGCCGCCGTCTACGGTCACGTCAAACTGCCGGCCGTCGCCTCCGTTGAGGCTCACGTTGCCCACGCGCGTCTTGGTGGGGTCGAAGTTCTGCGCCGGACGCACTCCCGGAACCAGCTGCGTGAGGGCGGAGAAGTTGCGGTCGATGAGGGGCAACTCCCTGACCTCCAGCGGCGTGACCGAGCCTCCGATTTCGGAGCGCGTGGATTCAATCAGCGGCGCCTCGTCCGTGACTTCCAGGATCTCCGTGGCGCCGCCCGGCTTCAGGGTGACGTTGAAGGTCAACTGCTGGCCCACCAGCAGCTCCAGCGCTTTCTTACTGGCCGTGGAGAAGCCCTGGTGCTCCACCTTCAAATCGTAGGTGCCCGGTGGCAACTGCGCGACCGTGTAGCTGCCGCTGGCGCCGGTCTCGACGGTGCGAGTCAGGCCGGTCGCCGGGTTGGTGACCGTCACCCGGGCCCCCTGGATCACCGCTCCGCTAGGGTCGCTAATCGTGCCACTGATCTGGCCCGTCTGAGCCCACAACGGAGTAGCTGCCAGCAAGCCAAGAAACATCACAGCCAAAACGCGATTTTTCATAGTAACGCTCCTCTTAATAAAGTACTGTCGGCATGCCGCAGATGACACGGGAAACGCAGGAAGATTGAGTCGCCAACTTAATACACCATCATGGCCTTCAGGTGCAAGCTCCTCGCCAAACGTAGCTTGCTGATATGACTGGGACTTAGGCTGACGGGATCCCCATCTCCTCTATAATTTTGGAGGCCCCTACAGAAAAACGTATGGCTTTCCGGAGCGCGGAGCGGGTTTGCGGTCTGGCTTCCGCTTCTCAAAGCTCTGGATAAAAATCAAAAAACGCCTCCAGACTCGCGCGCAGTTGCTTTTCGATCTCTTCCTTGCTGCCTTCCAGGATGTGCATGGTGACGCGGGCGGCGTGTCCGTTCTTGAGTTGGATGGGAGCGTCGCCCACCTGCGCGATCTCCTCCGAGGGCAGCAGCCGCATTCCGTAAACCAGGGTCAGATTGGCCATGGCGAAATTGTAGCCCGGCCCCGCGTGGCGGGGGGCTGGGCCGGGGGAACCTTTTGCTGCACCCATCCCCGCCTCGAAACCTGAAACTGGAAGGTGGAAACTGTTCTAGAATGGGCCCGTGCGCAGGCCAATCGTTAGACTTCTTCTTGCGTTGTTGATTGTTCCCGCCTGGGCGAGGTCGCAGGAGCAGCCGCCGGCGAAGACCCCGGACGGGACGCCCATCAAGATCAACTATCTGAATGTCTGCGCGCCCAGCCCGGCGGAGCAGCAGGCCCTGGCGGACGCACTGGCGCGGATCGCGCGCCGGGCGCGCTTCAGCGCCGACTTCGAGATCTCGCGCGGGCGTTCCAGCATGGCCAACGTCCCGGCCGCGCACTGGGTGCGCATCCGCCGCGAATTCCCCGCAGGCAATTTTTTCAGCAGCGTGCAGTACGCGGTGAGTGTGGACGAGAACGGGATGGTGGAGACGCTGGTGTTTCGCGTGCGCGACCCCGGCGAACTCCTGCTGGTCACCATGGACGACAGCGTATCCGCCGCCACCGACGTGGCCGCCACCCTGGCGCAGAACACTCCGGCGGAGCACGTGAAAATCGAGCGCTTCGGCAAGAGTTCCGTGGCGCTGCGACGCTGCCCCAACTCCGACCAGTCGGCGTATGAACCGCTGTTCCGCGCGGCTTCGGAGGTCATGGCCGCCTATCGCGCCGCGCTCAAAGTGCGGACCACCGTCCCCGGAGACCTGGCGCGCCTGGGAGGCGTGCCCCGGTCCGCCGCCAGCGGCAAGAAGGCCGCGACCACACCCAAATCCGACGCGCCGAAGTCCGAGGCGGCCGTTCCCCAGAAGCCCGCCGACCGGCCCAACTGATGCGTGAGCCGGGCGACTGGCCCGCTTCCATACCAGAATGCCCGGCCGAGGGCGGCCGGTCTACACAGGCGCGGGGATGAATCGAAAGCCGTCCAGCTTCATCGAATGAGAACAGTGAACGCCATGCAAGACTCCCTGCGCAACACCGTGGTGATCGGTTCGGGATGTGCGGGACACACGGCCGCGCTGTACGCGGCGCGCGCCAACCTGAAGCCGCTGGTGCTGGAAGGCCACGAGCCCGGCGGACAGCTCTCGCTCACCACCCTGGTGGAAAACTTTCCCGGCTTTCCCGAGGGCATCCAGGGCCCGGAACTGGTCGAGAACATGAAGAAGCAGGCGGCGCGCTTCGGGGCCGAATACCGGGCCGCGCACCTGGTGTCGGCGGACCTGAGCCAGCGCCCTTTTGCGCTTAACCTGGGCCGCGAGACCGTCTACACCCAGACGCTGATCATCGCCAGCGGAGCGTCGGCGCGCTGGCTGGGACTGCCCAACGAGCAGGCGCTGATTGGACACGGGGTCTCCTCCTGCGCCACCTGCGACGGCTTTTTCTTCAGCGGCAAGCCGGTGGTGGTGATCGGCGGCGGCGACTCCGCCATGGAAGAAGCCCTGTTCCTCACCCGCTTTGCCACCGAGGTCACGCTCATCCACCGGCGCGAGGAATTTCGCGCTTCCAAGATCATGCTCGACCGCGCTCGCGCCCACGAAAAGATCAAGTTCACGACCGGCACGGTGGTGGACGACGTCTACGATGTCGGGAAGAAAGAAGTCACAGCCGTCAAGCTACGCAACGTGAAGTCGGGCAAGGTGTGGGACCACCCCACCTCGGCCCTGTTCCTGGGCATCGGCCACATCCCCAATGCCAAAATGTTCGCGGGGCAGCTCGACACCGATAGCGAAGGTTACTTGAAGACGCGGGATTACGTATTCACTGGGGTAGCCGGCGTCTTCGCCTGCGGCGACGTGCAGGACCGCCGCTACCGCCAGGCCATCACCGCCGCCGGAACCGGCTGCATGGCCGCCATGGAAGTGGAAAAGTTTCTGGAAGCGGAAGGGCACTGATCCACTGGCCCCAGCCCTGGCCTGGCGTTAAACTAGCGCACATCAAGCCTCGCGGCACTCGAAAGGAGAGCGCCGTGCCTCTGCGTCGCAGCCTCGGTTTGTCGCTAGCGCTGGGCCTTCTGGCGAACGCGCTGGCCTCGCCTCTTTTCGCCCAGGATAAAGAGAAACTCTGGAAAGAACTCAGGGCCCGGGCGGCCCAGCTTCAGATCCAGGGAAAATTCGCCGAGCAACTGAACACCAACCTGGAGTCCCTCAAACTGGCCGAGACGATCTTCGGCGCTGAGCACCGCCGCACCGCGGAAAGTCATCTCGGGGTCGCCATCGCCCACGCCAATCGAGCCCAGTACAGCGAAGCGCTACAGCACTTCCAGCGCTCCCTGGAAATCTACGAGAAGGTGCGGGGCCCGGATCATCCCGATCTTGCCATGGTCCTGGACGAACTGGGCGGTTTGTACTTTACCCAGGGCAAGTACGTTGAGGCCGAGGCGGCATTCCAGCGCACGTTGCGGATTGAGCACAAGGCCTACGGTCCCGGACACCCCGCGTCCAGCATCACGCTGGAAAGATTGGCTGCGGTGTACGAGACCCAGGGCAAATACGCAGAAGCCGAAGCCGCACTGCGTCGCGCTGTGGAATCGGTGGAATCCTTGACTTGGCTCCGCAACGTCGATGGCGGCCTCTCGCTGGCCAATCTGGCGGGCTTCTTCCTGCGCCAGGGCCGGTTTGACGAAGCCGAGGCCCTCTACAGCCGCGTACTGAAAATCATCGCCCGGCGGACGACGCAGTTCGTAGACCATCCCCACTATCGCGAGATGACGGCGGCGGCGCTGGGTACCGTGTATCGCGCTCAAGGCCGGTATGTGGAGGCCGAGACGGAATTGCGCAAGGCCCTGGGCCCGCTGGAACAGTTCTTCGGTCGCGAGGACCGGCGCGTAGCTGGCCCCCTGATGGAACTGGGCGGAGCCCTCTTCAGCCAGGGCAAGTATGACGAGGCAGCTTCCTTCTACCTGCGCGCCCTCAACAATTATGAAAAGAGCCTGGGGTCAGAAAATCCCAGGGTAGGCCGGCCGGTGGAGAGCCTGGCCGAACTCTACTACGCCCGCGGGCAGGCGGAAGAAGCCGAGAGGTACTTCGACCGCCGCATTGAGAATCTGGCCCGCCAGTTCCAGTATCACTTCACCTACATGAGCGAGAAGGAGCGGCTCAGCTTCCTCGATACAGTGAGTACCACGTTTCCTCTTTACTTCAGTTTCTGCTATTCGCAGCGCGACCGCAATCCCGCACTCGTGGGCAAGATGTACGACGTACTGCTCTGGCAGAAGGGATTCGTGGCGGCCAGCGTGGCCGCGGTCCGCTCGCAGATCGCAGCTCATGGCGATGCCGAAGCCCTGGCGCTGCTCGATCAGCTTCAGGCCCGGAAGACGCAACTTGCCCGGCTCCTCACCGTGCCTCCGATGGACCGGGAAGAGGGCCGCCGCCTGGTGGAGAAACTGGAGCAGGAAAGCAACGAACTGGAGCGCCAGTTGGTACGCCGATCCGCCCTACTGGCGGAGGAGAAGCGGCTGCAGGGCGTGAGCTGGCGCGATGTGCAGAAAGCGCTCAAGTCCGGAGAAGCCGCCGTCGAGTTCGCCCGCTTCCGCTTCCACGATGGCAAGAAGCTCACGGACACCGCCTACTACGTCGCCCTCATCGTTACGCCTGAGACCACCTCTGCGCCAACTCTGGTGCTACTGGGAGACGCGGCCCGGCTGGAAGGGCCCGGGCTCGACGCCTACCGACAGATGGTAGGGCAGACGGTGGGAGCGGACGCTCCGGATTCAGC
>CAZXVY010000119.1:7503-7750 GCA_964644115.1 uncultured Terriglobales bacterium | reverse complement strand
AGGGCGATGGCGAGTTGCTTCCCGGGCTCATAGCCGGCCGCCTGGATGGCTTCCAGCACCAGTTCGATGGCCTCGACATTCGACTTGAGCGAGGGCGCGAAGCCGCCCTCGTCGCCCACTGCGGTGTTGTAGCCGCGCTTCTTCAGGACGGTTTTGAGCGCGTGGAAAGTCTCTACGCCCCAGCGCAGCGCCTCGGAGAAGGAGCGCGCGCCCACGGGCATGGCCATGAACTCCTGGAAGTCCACGT
>CAZXVY010000119.1:2326-7493 GCA_964644115.1 uncultured Terriglobales bacterium | reverse complement strand
TTCTTCGCCAAGACCTTCTTCAAGTGATGGAATGTCTCAACGCCCATCCGCAAAGCCTCGGCAAAGCTATCCGCGCCGAGGGGCACAATCATAAATTCCTGGAAGTCCACGTTGTTGTCGGCGTGCGCCCCGCCGTTGAGGATGTTCATCATGGGGACGGGCAGGACGTTGGCTTGGAGCCCGCCGAGATAGCGATAGAGCGGCAGGTTGTAGGCGGCGGCGACCGCGCGCGCCGCCGCCATGGAAACCGGCAGGATGGCATTGGCGCCGAAGCCGGCCTTGTTCTCGGTACCGTCGAGCTCCATCATGCGTTCATCGAGACGGCGCTGCTGTGCGGCGTCCATTCCGGTGAGCGCCGGCGCCAGTTCCTGGTTCACGTTGGCCACGGCCTTCTGGACTCCTTTGCCGGCGTAACGGAATTTGTCGCCGTCGCGCAGTTCGAGCGCTTCGTGCTCGCCGGTGGAAGCGCCGCTGGGGACGGCCGCGCGCCCGCAGGCGCCGCCGTTCAGGCGGACTTCCGCTTCTACGGTGGGGTTGCCGCGGGAGTCCAGAATTTCGCGGGCGTGGACGGACGTGATGGTGGTGAGGTCGGAAGAGGTCATTCGCAGCTCCGTGGAGAAGTATAGGACAGTTTCCGGTTTTCGGTTTTTGGTTTCCGGCAGGAAGCGGACCTTCAGACTGGCAGGGAAAAGCGCACCACGAAGGTCACGAAGGGCGAACGAAGGGGAGAAGCCCTCCCACGTTAGCTCCGAACTGCACGGCGCGAACGTGGGGCGCCGGCGTTTTTGAAAAGCAGATTCCTCGCGGGCTGAAGCCCGCTCGGAATGACAATTCAATGGAAGGTGGCGTTTGCTGCGCCCTTCTAGCGCACCGCGGCGGCGAACAAGTCAGACTGCAGGAGTGACTGGAACTTCTTTTCGTCGGTCTTGAAACGCATGCGCACCCGGTCGCTGTCGGAGTTGACGTCGAGGTTGTCGAGGAACAGCTTCTCGGTTTCGTCGGCCTTCAGCTTGCGGTAGAGCACGCCCGCCTGGATGACGGAAGAGAGGGTGGCGGCGGAGATATTGTCGGCGGTGATGACGTCGAGGTCGAAGTCCACGCCGTTGTCAAAGTCCATGCTGTAGCGCGAGGCGCGCAGCCGGCTGCGGATGCCTTCGAAGTCGGTGAGCTTGGAAGCATCGCCCAGGGAAGAACGCAGCATGTTGTGGGTGCCGGCCTGATCGAGCACGCTCCACAGCGAGCCGTCCTCCACCGCGGTCATCAGGCTGGTGAACTGGGAGTTGGCGTTGAGACTCTGACCCTCGCCGTCGCGGGTGTCGAGCGCGGTCTGAATGGCCTTCACATCGCCGAACACGAAGGTGTAGTCGTCGAGAAAGGCCATCTTCACGGCCTCCCCCATGGGATAGAGCCTGGTGCCACGATACTTCTGCGCCACCACCTTCTGGCGCTTCATGCGCTGCTGAAACTTCTGCGCGGGGAATTGTCCGGAGGCGATGCCCAGAATGCGCAGCCCGTCCTTGGCGCGGAAGGAGGCGAAGATGAGCTGCTCGAGGTCCTTATCGGGATCGATGCCGGCAGCGCGCAGCGCCGATTCAAACTGCCGCAGGTGGCTGGGGAGGGCGCGGGCCTTGAGGGCCTGCGCGGTGGGCGATCCGCCCAGCTTGCGGTAGTCCACGGAAATGATCTGCTGCACGTCGGCGGGAATCACGTTGCGCGGGGCGGTGCCCAGCGCGGCGGCGGCCGCAGGCAGACACGAAAGGCAAATGAGGAAAGGAACCAAGAATGTGCGCGTCATACGGCAATTATATGCGCGTTTGTTCCTTCCGGGTTGTCCGGGTTAGAGACGCCCTGACGGGCGTCTCTACGGCCGGCGGTTTTGCGTGGCAAAGGGAGACGCCCTGACGGGCGTCTCTACGGCAAGCGGTATCGAAGTTGCGCCGGTACATGCATCGCCGGGTTGGAGACGCCCTGACGGGCGTCTCTACGGGCGGCGGTATCGAAGTTGGGCAGGCACATGCATCGCCGGGCTGGAAACGCCCTGACGGGCGTCTCTACGGCCGGCGGTTTTGAAGTTGCGCAGGTACATGCACTGCGGAGATTTCTGGTAACCTCGGGATCGGGCAGCGCGTCCAGTCCTCCATGCTCGAAAACCTCCGCCCCCTGGCGCCCTATTTTTGGAAGTACCGGCGAGGATTCGCGCTGGGCGGGGCTTCGGTGCTGTTGCACAACGGCATCTGGATCCTCTTTCCGCAGATCATCCTGCGCGCCATTGACGACCTGACCCTGGGAGTCAGACCGGAGAAGCTGGCCACCTGGGCGCTGCTGCTGGTGGCGGTGGCCCTGGCCAAGGGCGTATTTCAGTTCCTGACGCGCTGGATCATGATCGGCATCTCGCGGGACATCGAGTTTGACCTGCGCAACGACCTGTTCGCGCACCTGGAGCGGCTTTCCTACTCCTACTACCAGCGCACGCGCACCGGCGACATCATGGCCCGCGCCACCAACGACCTGAACGCGGTGCGCATGCTGCTGGGCCCGGCGATCATGTATACCGCCAACACCGTGATCTTCACGGTGGGGGCGTTGCTGTTCATGATGGGCATCAGCCCGAAGCTGACGTTCTACGCCTTCTTGCCGCTGCCGCTGGTGAGCATTGTGGTGCAGTACTTCGGGCACCGCATCCACGAGCGCTTCGAACGCATCCAGGCGATGTTCTCGGAGATCTCGGCCCGGGCGCACGAAAATTTTTCCGGCGCGCGCGTGGTGCGCGCCTACGTACAGGAAGAGGCGGAGATCGCCGCCTTCGAGGACGCCAACCGGGAGTACATCCGGCGCAGCCTGGGCCTGGTGCGGCTGATGGGAATGCTGTGGCCGACGCTGGAGACGCTGCTGGGCCTGGCCATCGTGATCGTGCTGTGGCTGGGGGGAAGGGAAGTGCTGGCCGGCCATATTTCGGTGGGCGAATTCGTGGCCTTCAACACCTACATGGTGCAGCTTACCTGGCCGGTGATCGCCCTGGGCTGGGTGATCAATATTTTTCAGCGCGGGGCCGCGTCCATGGGCCGGCTGAACGAGATCCTGCAGGAGCAGCCGGCGATCGTGGACGCGCCCGCCGCCCTGGCGCCGAATGCGCCGCGCGAAGTGCAGGGAGCGATCGAGTTCCGCGAGCTCAGCTTCGGGTACGGCGACCGCCAGGTGCTGCACGACATTAGTCTGCAAGTGCCTGCGGGCGGCAGCCTGGCCATCGTAGGGCCCACCGGGTGCGGCAAGACCACCCTGGTCAGCCTGGTGCCGAGAATTTTCGACGCCGCTCCCGGCGCCGTGCTGCTGGACGGGCGCCCCATCGCTGATTTTCCGCTCGAAGTCCTGCGGCGCAACATCGGCTTCGTGCCGCAGGAGACGTTCCTGTTCAGCGACACGGTGCGGGAGAACATCGCCTTCGGAGCGCAGGAGGCCGGAGATGAGGAGGTGGAGCGCGCGGCGGAGGCGGCCAGTATTGCTCCCGACATCCAGGAGTTTCCCGAGCAGTATCGCACGCTGGTGGGTGAGCGCGGCATCACGCTTTCGGGCGGGCAGAAGCAGCGCACGGCCATCGCGCGGGCTCTGATCCGCAATCCGCGCATCCTCATCCTGGACGACGCGCTCTCCAGCGTGGATACCTACACGGAGGAGAAGATCCTGAATCATCTGCGGGAAGTGATGCAGGGACGCACCACCATTTTTATCTCGCACCGGGTTTCCACGGTGCGCAACGCGGACCGCATCGCCGTGCTGCACGGCGGAAGCATCGTGGAGCTGGGCTCGCACGACGAGCTCATCGCCCTGGGTGGCTACTACACCGACCTGTACAACAAACAACTGCTCGAGGAAGAACTGGCGCAAGTGTAGTCGTTAGTCGGCAGCAGGATGAAGCGCGTGGTGATTCCCGAACTGCTGGACACGGACGCCGGCACGCGCGCCGAAGTGGAGGCATCGCTCGCCGACCTGCGCATGGTGAACCGCTGGTTCGGCGGTACCCGGGTGATGTGCAGCCTGCTGGAGCGCGTGGCCCGGGAAACCGGCGCCCGCGAACTTTCGTTGCTGGATGTAGCCGCCGCCACTGGCGACGTGGCTAAGGCGGCGCAGCGCCGGCTGGAGCAGCGGGGAGTCCACCTGCGAGTGACGCTGCTGGATCGCGCTACCTCGCACTTCGAGCCCGGCCTGCCGCGCGTGGCCGGCGATGCTCTGGCGCTGCCTTTTGCGGATGCGAGCTTCGATCTGGTGGGGTGCTCGCTCTTTGCGCACCACCTGGAGCCGGAGCAGATCGTCCGCTTCGTGGGAGAGGGACTGCGGGTGGCGCGTCGCGCGGTGTTGATCAACGATCTGCGGCGGCATCCCGTCCACCTGGCGCTTACGTACGCGGGGCGCGCCCTCTACCGCAGCCGCCTCACGCGGCACGACGGTCCAGTATCCATCCGCCGGGCCTACACGGCGGAGGAAATGCGGGAGATGCTGGGGCGCACGCCCGCCGCGCGGGTGGAAATCGGCAACCACTACCTGTATCGCATGGGAGTAATCGCGTGGCGCGCCTAGTGCCGTTCCAACTTGTTGACGCTAAGAGAGCCCGGATCTCCCGCCAGCCGGGTGTGGAGCATCGCAGTCGTTCCTTGCTCGAACACATGGTTGGAACGGCACTAGACTACGATCTGGCGGTGATCGGAGGAGGTCCGGCGGGAAGCAGCGCCGCCATCACCGCGGCCCGCGCCGGGGCGCGCGTGCTGCTCGCCGAGCGGGGACAGTTGCCGCGTCACAAGGTGTGCGGGGAGTTCGTCTCACCCGAGGCGCTGGAACATCTGGCCGGCCTTCTGGACAAGACGGCAATTCGCAGTGACGTTCCACGAATCTCCTGCGCGCGCATCTTTCTCGACGGCGAAGTGCGGGAGGCGCCGGTAGACCCGCCTGCCCTCAGCCTCCCGCGCTACGAACTGGATTACGCGCTGTGGTGCGCCGCCGAGACGGCCGGAGCCGGCGTCCGCCAGCAGTTCACTGTAAATGCGATTCGGGGCGCCGGGCCGTTCACGCTCATCACCGGAGAGGGAGAAGTGCGGGCCGGGGCCGTGATTGACGCCTCCGGGCGCTGGTCCAACCTGTCGCCGGGCGCGCGAGCTTCGGGGAGCGGCGAGCAGGG
>CAZXVY010000119.1:773-2316 GCA_964644115.1 uncultured Terriglobales bacterium | reverse complement strand
AAGGGGGGGCGGGACGGGGGGCGGGGAAACAGGGGACGGGGGGGGGGGGGGGGGGGAGGGGGAGGCGGGGGGGGGGGAGCGGGGAGCGGCGAGCAGGGTGGGCGCTGGCTGGGGCTGAAAGCCCATTACGCTGAAGACCAGCCTGCCGAGTCGGTGGATCTTTATTTTTTTGAGGGTGGATACTGCGGGGTCCAGCCCATCGCGGCCGGCGGGATCAACGTCTGCACCCTGGTGCGAGCAGAGGTCGCCCGCAACCTGCAGCAGGTGTTTGCGCGGAACCGCTCGTTGTGGAGGCGGAGCCGAGCCTGGGAAGCGCTTACGGAAACGGTGAGCACGTCGCCGGTCTTCTTCCGCGAACCCAAGCCGTTGCGGGCAGGCGTGGTGTGCGCGGGCGATGCCGCCGGCTTCCTGGATCCTTTTGCCGGCGACGGCATCTCGCTGGCCCTGCACAGCGGAGCGCTGGCCGCGGGCTCGCTCGCGCCCTATCTGGAGGGCCGAGCTTCGCTCACGGACGCGGCCCAAGCGTACGCGGGCGAGTACCGCCGCGCTTTTCTGCCGGCGTTTCGCAACGCCGCCCGGCTGCGGCAGCTCCTCTCGCTGCCGCGACCCGTCCGTGCGCCGGTGCTGGCGGCCCTGCGCTCGCGTCACCTGGCAAGATGGGTCTTTGCAGCTACCCGGGCACGAACCCGGGAGGCTTAGGCTTGGTCGCGCTCGCTCCAGCAGGACGTCACCTTAGAGCGACCCGACAAGAAACGAAAACCCAAGATCCCTCGGCGCGCCCTCGCTTTCCCCGATCAGTCGGGGCGCTCGGGCTTGGGGATGACAACAACTTCCGACGGCCTACTTCACCACCAGCACTTCCCGGATGTGATCACGGGCGAGGAAGAACTTGACGGAGGAGAAGTCTTTGAACAGGTTCTCGATGTGGCGGTTCTGGAAGACGCGCTGCAAGCGGAACTGGGGGCCAGCCTGGAGCTCGAGGTTTTCGCGGTCCACCAGATGGTAGCGAAAATGAGGAGCTTCCGGGCCAGCGTCGCGGGTGTGAAAGAAGGCGAGCAGCACGCCCCGCGGCTTGAGCGCGCGCTGCACTCGTGCCACTGCCGGCCGCACAAAGGCCTCGGGAAGATAGTCGGCGACGTCCCAGCAAAGGGCCGCGTCGAGGACGGTGGCGGTGTATTGCAGGTTTTCGTTCAGAAAGCGCTCGGCGTCCAGGCTGGTCTTGCCATCCTTGTCCTTGAGCAAGTAGCGGGAGCTGGTGGCGGCGCGCAGGATGTCTTCCTGGTAGACCTTGTGTCCCTGGCCGATCAGGTAAGCGATGTTAGTGGGCGACGTGGGCCCAAGGTCAAGGATGCGGAGCCTGCCTTCGCCCTCGACCAGCCGGTGGAATTCGGCCAAACCGGTTGAATGGCGGGGTATGCGCTCGTCCGGTGGGGGCGGCCGCGAGGGTTGCTCGGGCGCCGCACCGCGAATCATTTTCAGGAAGCCCTCGGTCATGGCGTTTCGGACACAGGTCCGCGCCCCGGGGATAGAAGTGGGAAACCGC
>CAZXVY010000119.1:0-763 GCA_964644115.1 uncultured Terriglobales bacterium | reverse complement strand
GCCCTTTACCGGCCTAGTCTACAAGCCAAACTCAACGCGCCGACAGGGGAGCGCCGCTGCCCACGGGGGTGGCCGGAACCGCCGCGTAGGACGCCGCCGCGCTGCCCACCGAGGCCGTGGCCGTCTTGCCCACCACCTTGGGCGTCTCCTTCTGAATGTCGATGGCGCCCTTGAAGAACGCCCCATCCTCGATGATGATGCGCTGGGTGGAGATGTCGCCGGAGAGCACCGCCGACTTCTTCAGCTCCACGCGCTCGTTGGCGTGAATGTTGCCGTCCACCTTGCCGTGCACCACCACGTCCCGGGCGTGGATGTTGGCGCGTACCTTGCCGTTGGGCCCGATGGTGAGGGCGTGCTCGTGCAACTCGATGTTGCCCTCGACCTCGCCGTCCAGATACAGGTCCTCACTGCCGGAAAGCTCGCCCTTGACCACGACCGACTTTCCGATGTGTGCCACTTCTGCGCGAAAATTGTCCACCATCTTGGGGGTTTCCATGGGTCGCATCTCCTTGGGGGGGACGACGGGGGTTGCCACGCTCACCGGTTGAGGCAGCGGAACGTTCGGCTTTTCGTCTTTACGGGTATTCCACATGTTGAAAGCTCTCCATCTTCTTGGAGTCGCCTGCCCCGATTCCAGCGGTCCGCAGTGCGGCCCGTGAAGCCGGTATGGAATTGCTGTTCCGACTATACCCAACCTCGCCGCCTTGCGGCTAGCTTTTTTCCGAGCGGGGGTGCCGGGGCCGGCTCAGCCGAGCGACAAGGG
>CAZXVY010000118.1:2672-7767 GCA_964644115.1 uncultured Terriglobales bacterium | reverse complement strand
TACTGGGTACTAGCTACTGGGTACTAGCTACTGGGTACTAGCTACTGGGTACTAGGTACTGGGTACTAGGTACTGGGTAGTAACTACTGAGTACTCCTCCATGAACTCCGCCGCCCTACGCCAGCTCCTCGACGCCGTCCGCCGCCGCCGGCTCTCGCCCGACGAGGCCGTCCGCCGCTTGCGGCATCTGCCCTTCGAAGACCTGGGCTTTGCCAAGGTGGACCACCACCGCGCGCTGCGCGCCGGGGTTCCGGAAGTCGTCTTGGCCGAGGGTAAGACGCCGGCGCAGGTGGCAAAGATTTTCCAGCGGCTAGCGCGCCACGGCTCCAACGTGCTGGCCACGCGCGCCACGCGCGGGCACTACCGGGCGGTGAAAAAGCTGATGCGTAAGGCTGAGTACGAAGAGCTGGCCCGCGCCATCGTGCTGCGCCGCGATCCCGCAGTCCACGGCAAGGGAACGATTGTGGTGGTGTCAGCCGGCACCGGCGACATCCCCGTCGCGGAAGAGGCGGTGATCACCGCCGAACTCATGGGCAACCGCGTCGAGCATCTCTACGACGTGGGCGTGGCCGGCATTCATCGTTTGCTTGCCCATCGGGCTTCGCTCACGCGCGCACGCGTGATCATCGTCTGCGCCGGCATGGAGGGCGCGCTGCCCAGCGTGGTGGGAGGACTGGTGGGCGTCCCCGTCATCGCCGTGCCCACCAGCGTGGGCTACGGTTCTTCTTTCGAGGGACTGGCGGCGCTGCTGGGCATGCTGAATTCCTGCGCCTCCAACGTCAGCGTAGTGAACATTGATAACGGCTTCGGCGCGGGCTATGTGGCGGCGATGATCAACCGGCTGTAGCCGGCTGGAAGTGCAAACCGCAGAGGACGCGGAGGACGCAGCTTGAAGGAGTATGAAGACGAACAAGTGCAAACCGCAGAGGACGCGGAGATCAGCCGAGAGAAAAAAGGACCAGGAAAAAGCTCACCACAAAGGACACAAAGGTTTCACGAAGGGTAAGCTCCAGCCCCTTCGTGCTACCTTCGTGTCCTTCGTGGTGAGCTTTTTCTCTTCGCGGACCTCTGCGTCCTCCGCGCTCTCGGCGGTGAATCGCTCCCGAAGACGCGGGCGAAGATTTTCCCCACATTCCGCAACTGACGACCCAAGTCGAACGCTCGCTCAATCTGCTTGCGCGAGATCCGCGAGGTGATGGCTTTGTCCTTCATCACCCGCTGGCGGAAGCTGCCGCCGTCCTTCCACGCGGCCATGGCATGGCGCTGCACGATGCGGTAGGCCTCCTCGCGCTGCATGCCGCTTTCCGCAAGGTCGAGCAGCAGTTGCCCGCTGAACACCAGACCTCCGGTGCTTTCAAGGTTCTGTAGCATGCGCTGGGGATAGACCAACAGCGTGTCCACCAGGTTGGTGGTCTTGTGCAGCAGGTAGTCCAGCAGGATGGTGGAATCGGGCAGGATCACGCGCTCCACCGAGGAATGGGAAATATCGCGCTCGTGCCACAAGGCCACGTTTTCCAGCGCGGCCTGGGCGTTGGCGCGTACCACGCGGGCGAGGCCGGTGATCTGCTCGCAGGTCACCGGATTGCGCTTGTGGGGCATGGCCGAGGAGCCTTTCTGCTTCTCGCTGAAGTACTCCTCGGCCTCGCGCACTTCGGTGCGCTGCAGATGCCGGACCTCGGTGGCAATCTTGTCGAGCGTGGAGGCGATGACCGCCAGTGTGGCGACGTAGTGCGCGTGCCGGTCGCGCTGGATCACCTGCGACGACACCGCCGCGGTCCTCAATCCCAGGCGCGCGCAGATTTTCTCTTCCAGCTCCGGATCCAGATGCGCGCAGTTGCCCACCGCGCCCGAGAGCTTGCCCACGCGCATGTCTTCGGCGGCGCGCTCCAGGCGCTGGCGGTTGCGGCCGACTTCGGAATACCAGTTGGCCAGCTTCAGGCCGAAGGTGATGGGCTCGGCGTGCACGCCGTGCGTGCGCCCGATCATGGGAGTGTCGCGGAACTCCAAGGCCCGCCGCTTCAGCACGTCGTGGAGCTGCGCCAGTCCGCGCAGCAGGATCTCCGACGCCGACCGAAGCTGCAACGCCTGGGCGGTATCCACCACGTCGTTCGACGTCAGCCCGAAGTGCAGCCAGCGCGCGTGCGGCCCGATGTTCTCGGCGACGGCTGTGGTGAAAGCGATGACGTCGTGCTTAACTTCGGATTCAATGGCCAGGATGCGGGCCGGGTTGAAATTGGCCTTATCGCGGATGGCCCGGGCCGCTTCGCGCGGCACCAGCCCGGCCTCGGCCAGGGTTTCGGTGGACGCCAGCTCCACCGCCAGCCACATGCGGAACTTGTTTTCGTCCGTCCAGATGTGCCCCATCTCGGGGCGGGTATAACGGGAGATCAATCAGCGCTCCGGCCTCGCGCGCCTCCGCGAGGGGCAAGTTCATTCTACCGGATCGCAGATCGCACTTCGTTGTTCACACCTCGCAGATTTCTCCGTGCCTCTGTGTCTCCGTGGTGAAAGGAAAGGGAACTACGGCTTCAGCGCTTCTTCCACCAGCGGTTGCAGCGCAGTCACGGAGACGCCCAGGGTGGAGCCCGAGAAGCCGTCGAGGTAGGCGGTATTCACTCCGATCACTTCGCCGCGGGCGTTGAATACCGGGCCGCCCGAGCCGCCGTGGGCGGTGACGGCGTCGTAGATGAGCTTTTCGTCTACTACGTCGCCCAGGTGTCCGAAGGTGGCCGACGGCCGGATGAGCGACAGCGACGCCAGCTCGCTGGCCACGGCCATGTGGTCGGTGCGCTGCGCCAGGCGGCGGTACACCGGACGCGGCGACTTGGCCACCATGGCCGCCGTGCCCATGGGATAGCCCACTACCACCACCGGATCTCCGGGGACGCCGGGAGTTTGCGCCAGCCGCAGCGGCGCCAGCGCAGCTTCCAAGCGCGCCGGATCGTAGCGCAGCACCGCCAGATCGTCGCCAGCCGAAACCGCAGCCAGCGAGACTTCGACGCCCTGCTTCAGTCCGGGGAAAAACGCCATCAGCTTTTCCAGCCTGGGGCGCGCCCCGCGCCGTATCAACCGCGCCGCTTCGTCGTCTTCGAACCAGGGCTCGGCCACGTGCCGGTTGGTGGCTATCAGGCCCTCGGCCACCACGAAACCGGTGCCGGAAAAGCGGGTCCGTGCCGGGCGTCGTTTGCCTACGGCTCCTGGCGGACCGCTGTAGCTGTAGATTCCGTAAATGTATCCGATGGAGTTGCGGTGCTGGTTGAGCACCGTGACCGGCATGGATTGTTCTTGTTGCAGCGCGTGCAGTTCAGTTGCGAGCCGGTTGACTTGCGCGGCCAGCGGGTCAGGAGCGGTGGGCGGTGGAGCAGGCCGGATGAACAGCGGAGCGCTGATGGCCATCAGCAGGGCGCTCCCCAGGAACCAGGCACTTCGTCTGGTCGGCTTGCGGTCGCTATGGACCTCGCCTGGCACTGCTGGCCTCATTCGGCCCCAGTTCGGGGCTTTTAGCAAGCGCTCATCGCGCTTTCACAGCTAACTAATCGGATACCATGGGCCCACGGGAAGTTTCCTCCGCGGGCTCCGTCTAGCGGTTTTCCCACCGGCCGGGTTGGGCCGGAAGGCCGCCTCTCTGCTCTACTCCACCATGAATGGTGCAATATGGCTGCCAAACTAGCCGCCTCCTGTGGCATCTCTAAGTCCTTGTAAAGTGGCCTTCAAAAAACGCGGATCACGCCGATTTCCCGCTGATGGACACTTTATGTCTCAACCTTGGGACGCCCGGTGAAATAGTCGCTGTTCAGCGCTGCAACCGCATTCCCATCCGGTTACCGTAACTCCTCAGTAAACCCAGGGACATACTCGATGCGCGCGGCTGCGAATCCGCCCGGCGCGCGCACGAAAACTCGCCGCCCTGCCGATTGACTCCACTCCGCGCAGGGTGTAGAGTGCTCTCCTTCTCGCCATTCCAATTCCAGCAACCTCTAACCCGTAAAGGAGTAAAGGAGCCCTATGACAAAAAAGTTTGCTTTGGTTTTGGCGTTCGCTTTGGTGGCCAGCCTGTTTGCGGTGGCCGGCGACGCCTCGACCTCCAATGTTCCCAAGCTGATTCGCATCGGCCATTACGAGATCAAGCCCGGCAAGGTGGCCGCCTTCGATGACCTGGTCCGCCAGGTGCGCCAGGCTGCCACCACCGGCAACGCCAACTACAACTGGATTGCCACCCGGCCCATCACCGGCAACACCAACGAAACCGTGTTTATCAACTTCGCCGACAGCTACGCTCAAGTCGAGCAGTCCATGGGGAGCTTCAGCAAGGCGACCGAGGCCACCTTCAAGAGCGCGGACTTCACCCGCACCGTTGCCGATTCACAGGCCAGCGTGAACGGCGTTGTGGCCAGCCTGCGCGAAGACCTTTCCTACCGTCCGGAGAAGCTGGACATCGCCAACGCCCGCACCTGGGAAATTTCCCTCGTGCGCCTCAAACCGGGCACCGAGATGGACTTCGCCGACATGCAGAAGGAATCCATCGAACTGCACAAGCGCAACAACATTGACGAGCACTGGGTAGCCTACGAGGTGGAGTACGGCACACAGGCCCCGGCGATCATTTTCATCACGGCGCTGCGCTCGCTCGCCGATCTGGACAAGGACCTGAAAGACGCCCACAAGGCGGCCTTCACGCCCACCATCCGCCGCCGCTTCTCGGAAACCAGAAAAGACTCTGTGCTCTTCGAGAGGAGCACCTTGTACAACGTGCGCCCGGAAATCAGCCGTCCCTCCGAGGCCCTGGTCGCCGCCAACCCGGAGTTCTGGACGGTAAAGGAACCGGAACCCACCGTCGCCGCCAAGGGCAAGAAGGCCAAGAGCACTTCCGGCGTCCAGCCCGCAGCCATGAAGTCGGAAGAGAAACCGAAGAACTAGCTTTTCAGTCATTAGCCGTCAGCCGTCAGCGAAAGCTGGCGGCTGATTTGTTTGGGAAGAAGATGGCGACGCCCGAGGCTTGCGCCGGAGGCTTGTCATCCCGAACGCAAGTGAGGGATCTGCTTTTCTCCTGCCTGCTTCTGCGCCCGCTGCGTCCGCTTGCCCGGTTTTCATTCCA
>CAZXVY010000118.1:0-2662 GCA_964644115.1 uncultured Terriglobales bacterium | reverse complement strand
AACGCAGTGAGGGATCTGCTTTTTACTTTTGCCTGCTTCCGCGTCCTCGCGTCCTCTGCGGTTTTCATTCCCCCAAAAAAGCCGCCAGCTTTACGCTGACGGCCAGCGACTAACGACCAGCGACTAACGACTGCTAGCTGCTGTACAGCAGCACTCCCTCGGTTTCCTGCGAGTTCACCGGCGCCAGAGGGTCAATCTGGGATGTCGCCGGTGATCACTGCCTTCGAGTGGAAGCCTTCAGATTGGCTAGCTCCGCCGCCAACCGCTGCTGCTCCTTCGCTCCGGCTGCCAGTTCCGTCTTCAGCTCTCGGATCTCGGTCTGCTGTTCCTTCACCGCTTCCACCAGAAGCGCCGTGAGTCGGGCGTAGTCTACGGACCTGGCATCGGTGCCGTTTTCCTCGTAGGCGACTACCTCGGGAATCACTTCTCCCACCTCCTCGGCGATCAGCCCGATTTCGGCTTTGCCATCCCCTTTGCTCTGATAGGAAACCCCACGCAGACGTTCGATTTTAGCCAGCGCATGGTCGAGGGTCTGGATGTTCTTCTTCCATCGCCGCGAACTGTAGACCGTCCATGCGTCCGCAATCGGGTCGGTGGCTGAGTTTTGCGCCACCTGCAGAAGGTTAGTGGGGCTGGTGGTGCCGATGCCGACGTTTCCGTTGGCATCGATTCTCGCCTTCTCCAAATTTCCGATATTGAATCCGATGAGTCCCGGCCCCCCCGCTAAAGACCCGGTGCCGCTTTGCAAGACCACGTTTCCACCAGCCGCGGCCTCGCCAAAAGCAGGTCCACGACCGGGTCCACTGCCCCCGGCGATCACGACGGAACCATTGCCACCTCCACCTGTTGTGGCGCCGCCAGCGATAATATTGATATTTCCACCGCTATAGGCATTGAGGGCATCTCCTGCAGTGATGTTCACGCTACCGGCCGGCTGGCCATTGGAAGATCCCGCCGCAACCGTGACACTCCCTCCAGACCTTGTGGCCTGATCTGAACCGTCGTTCGCGCGGACAGCAATGCTGCCTCCAGGTCCACCCAAAGCTTGAACCGACGGAGTGAGGATTGCGTCTGAGAACTCACCTGTGCCCACCACGGAAAGGGCATTGGAAGGCGTAGTCGTCCCGATGCCGACGTTGCCCTGGGTGTACACAGCATCATTCCCATTCAGTGAGAAGGGCGAAGCGCCCGCGGGTCCTTGGGCTCCGTCCACGCCAATCAGTCCTTGCGGGCCGGTCGCACCGGTGGTGCCCGTAGGTCCGGCTGGCCCTTGCGGTCCTTCAGCGCCGGTAGCGCCAGTAGGTCCAGCCGGACCTTGCGGCCCATTCAGCACGATCTCCAATTCCGGCTGATGGCTGGTTTGATTGCTCTCTTTGCTGTCAAACGAAAAGCTACCGGAGGCGCCGAACAGCACCACGGCCACACCGTGGTTGGCGGTGGCGCCATCCACCCAGCTCTGCACCAACGGAGTAATGTCCACCAGGATGAAATCGTTGACGTTCGATTTGCTGAGCGTAATCGGCAGGCTGCCGGTGGCGGAGGGGCCCAGCGCAGGCTGGGTGTTGTAGGTCAGAGTGCCTTCTGACCAGGCGCCATCGACCTGATTTACGTCAAACTGGCCGTTGGCCGTCACCGCATTCACAAAAAGCCTGAGTGTGGCCTTGTTGACGCTGGTGCCGGGCGGCAACGTGGAAAGATCGAATTGCACGTAGCTGTTCGTGCTCGACAGTACGGGCAGAGTCGTGCTGCCTCCATTGGCCGCGTTGGGCTTGGTGCTCGAGGCATAGGTATCCGCGGAAGGCGGAGCTTGCGCGAACGACGCAAGACTTGCCAGCGACAGCAATAGGACAACACTGATTCTTATGGTTTTCATGATCCCATCCCTCCGGCGATTGCCGCAAAATTCTTGACCCAACTGTGAAACTCCCGCACCTTCCCTTAATTCAGAACATGGCGCTGCCGATCAACGGCGGTTCCATTGATCAGTTATCTATTCAGTTCAGGTTGTTTCCAAAGTCTTGCGGGAGGAACCGCAGTCCGTGCCTTGGAGGCTGGTGGGGAACTAGCCGCTGTGGACGTGCTGTTGCACCCGCTAAAAGGACTGGGTTGGGATGATGGCAGGCAGGTTACTACGAGCCCCGGAGTTGTCAAGGGAAATCGGACTGCTGCTAGGGAATAGGCGGTCCCTGGCTCTCCTCGTGTTTTGTGCCGTAAAAAAATCAAAGCCGCCAGCTTTCGCTGACGGCCAAACGACTAACGACTAGCGACTAACGACTGGCTAATTGCTGTAGAGCAGCACTCCTTCGGTTTCCTGCGAGTTCACCGGGCGCCAGAACAGGCGCTCGCCTTCGAGGTAAACCTCGATGAACGCCGGCCGGGTGGTAAACAAGCCCTGGATGAGCGCTTCCGAGAGCGGATCCTCAATGTACTTCTGCAGCGCGCGCCTGAGCGGGCGGGCGCCGTAGCTGCGGTCGACCAGGGTCTTTTCCAGGATCCACTTCTTGGCCTGCTCGGTGACGGTGATGGTGATGTGCCGCTGGGCGAGGTTCTGGTTGAGCTGGCCCACCAGCAGCTCCAGGATCTGGATGAGGTCTTCTTCGTTGAGCGCGTTGAATATGATGACTTCGTCCAGCCGGTTGAGGAACTCGGGATTGAAGGTGCG
>CAZXVY010000117.1:0-7942 GCA_964644115.1 uncultured Terriglobales bacterium | reverse complement strand
TGGAGAGCATTCGCTCGGTCATCATCGTGCCCGGCTACGGCATGGCGGTGGCGCAGGCGCAGCACGGCGTGAGCGAGCTGGCCAAGCTGCTGATCAAGCGCGGCATCGACGTGAAGTACGCCATCCATCCCGTGGCCGGGCGCATGCCCGGACACATGAACGTGCTGCTGGCCGAAGCCAGCGTCCCCTATGAGCAGCTCTACGAGATGGAGCAGATCAATCCATATTTTCCCGAGACCGACCTGGCGCTGGTGGTGGGCGCGAACGACGTCACCAACCCCGCCGCCCGCAGCAACAAGAGCAGCCCGCTTTACGGCATGCCGATTCTGGAGGTGGACCGCGCCAAGAGCATCATCGTGCTCAAGCGCAGCATGCGCCCGGGCTTCGCCGGCGTGGACAATGAGCTTTACTACGACCCCAAGTGCATGATGCTGTTCGGCGACGCGAAAGAAAGCCTGAATAGGCTGTTTGCGGCGCTGAAACAGTAGGAAGACTTGGCCACAGAGTCACAGAGGCACCGAGAAAAACTCTAGGTCATTCTCTGTGTCTCTGTGCCTCTGTGGCAAAAAAGAATCACGCGGGATACTTCCCCGTGATGTAGTTCTCCAGGCGCTGGATGGTTTCTTCCTGCTCGGTGATGATCCACTTCACCAAATCTCCGATGGAGATCATGGCCAGCACGCGCTCGCCGTCCTGCACCGGCAGGTGGCGGATGCGAAGTTTGGTCATGATGCTCATGCAGTCATCCACGGTGTGGGTGGGAGGGACGAAGATGACCGGGCTGGTCATGATGGCGCTGACCGGGGTTTCCTTCGACGAGCGTCCCTTGAGGATGACCTTGCGGGCGTAGTCGCGTTCCGACAGGATGCCCACCAGCCGGCCGGAAGAAATCACCAGCAGCGCGCCGATTCCTTTTTCCGCCATCTTCTCGATGGCCTCATACACCGACTGGTCGGGCTCGACCGACCAGACTTCGCCTTTGTGCTGGATCACCGCGCTGATGGGATCAGTGAGCCGGATCATGGGGCACCGCCGTGAATGCGGCGCTCATGGTAGCGCTGGGGGAAGCAATAAGCAATAAGCAGCAAGCAATAAGTAAGGAGGGAGGAGGCAGGAGGAGGGAGGATGGAGGATGGAGGAGGTAGGAGGTAGGAGGTAGGCAAGAGCTAAAAGCTAAGAGCTAAGAGCTAAAAGCTAGGAGCTACGTCACCACAGGCAATCCCGCGCCGTTCCACGCGGTCATGCCGCCGACCACGTTCACCACCTGGCTCCAACCGGCGCGCTTCAGGATGCTGGACGCGATGGACGACCGGTAACCGCTGCCGCAGATGATGTAGACAGCGCGGTCCTTGGGGATGGAATCCAGCCGCTGGGCCACATCGCTGGCCATGATGTGCGCGGCGCCGTCCACGTGGCCGGAGTTCCACTCGCGGTCGCTGCGCACGTCCAGCACGTACAGACCGCCCTTTCCGTTGCGCGCCGCCAGTTCCGTCACCGAAATCTGCGCCACGTGCTCCTGCGGGTAGCCGGCCAGGATCCACGACTTCATGCCGCCGCGCAGATGTCCGCGGACCTCGTCCAGACCCACCCGCACCAGCGACCGCCGCGCTTCTTCGTAGTTCGTTGCTTCATCTCCCACCAGCAGGATGGGGCGGTCGTAGGGCAGCACCCAGGCCGCCCACATGGCCAGGTTCTGGTCGCCGCCGATGCTGAACGCGCCCGGCACATGCGCGCCGCCGAAGGCCTCGGGGCGGCGCAGATCAATGCTTACGGCCTGCGGGTCTTGAACCTGCGCGCGAAATTCTTCCGGCGAAAGCGCAGCCCCGCCGGGAAGCTCGGGCAGCAGCAGTCCCTCCGAGTTCACCCGCTTCATGCGCTTGTAGTACTCGGGAAAGGGAGGCACGCTGCCCAGGATGAGGCTTACGAATTCACTCTGGCCGCGCGCAGCAAAGAAGATATTGCTCGAGCGCTCGTAGCCCAGCGTGGTCTGCGGGCGCTCGCCCATGCCCGCACCGCACATGGAGCCGGCGCCGTGCGCGGGATGGATCTCGAGGCCGTCGGGCAGGGAGGCGATCTTCTGGTGCACGCTCTGGTAAAGCTGGCCTGCCAGCTTGTGCTTGGCGGCCTCACCCAGCAGGTCGGGACGTCCCAGCGAACCGACAAACACAAAGTCGCCGCTGAGCATGGCCACAGGCTGCGTGCGTCCGCCTTCCTCCCCGCCTTCCTCAAAGAGCAGAAACGAAAGGTGCTCGGGCGTGTGTCCGGGAGTGTGCAGGGCCACGATGCGTGCGCCGCCCAGCATGAATTCCTCGCCGTCGTGAAACTCGTGGTGGGGAAAACGATACTCAAAGTCTTCGCCGGCGTCGTGGCCACTCAGCCACAGCTCCGCGCCCGTGCGCGCCGCCAGTTCCCGGGCACCGGAGGCGTAGTCGGCGTGGATGTGCGTTTCCAGGATGTGGGTAATCGTCAAACCGTTGACCGCAGCGTAGTCCAGGTAGATATCCACGTCGCGACGCGGATCCACGACGGCGGCCTTGCCCTGCGATGCCACCACGTAGGAATAATGCGCCAGACCAGGGACCACAAATCGTTCGAGCTTCATGGGCGGTCAGGATAATACAGGCCCGGCGCGCGAAAAGGTAAACTGAAGGATGGCCATGGTCTTCGTGCTCGACAACTACGATTCGTTTACCTACAACCTGGTCCAGTACCTGGGAGAGTTGGGCGCAGAAGTTGAAGTGCGGCGCAACGACCAAGTGTCGCTGGAAGAAATCGAAGCCCTGTGCCCGGAGCGGATTGTGATTTCGCCCGGGCCGCGCACGCCCCAGGACGCGGGCATTTCCATCGAACTGATTCGGCGTTTCGGCGGCCACGTTCCGATTCTGGGCGTGTGCCTGGGACACCAGGCGATCGGCGCGGCCTTTGGCGGCAAGGTGGTGCGCGCACCGCGCCTGATGCACGGCAAGACCAGCGCCGTGGAACATGACGGCCGCACCATTTTCCGCGGGCTGCCCTCGCCCATCACGGCCACGCGCTATCACTCGCTCATGGTCGAGGAGGAAAGCTTGCCGGCGGAGCTGGAGGTCACGGCCCACACGGCGAGTTCCGGCGACTCCCGCGTGATCATGGGGCTGCGCCACCGGCGTTTCCCCGTGGAAGGCGTGCAGTTCCATCCGGAGAGCGTGCTGACCAAGCACGGGCGCGCGATCATTGAGAATTTTCTCGGAATGTAGAAAAAGTTCACCACGAAGGACACGAAGGCTTCAGGAAGGGTGAGGGCTGAGTCTCAGGAGGTCCTCGCCATTTTGACGGCGCGCAGCAGCGCCGCTGCCTTGTTGCGGCACTCGTCATATTCGCGGGCGGGGTCGGAGTCGGCGACGATGCCGGCACCCGCCTGCACGTAGGCGCGGCCCTTGCGCACCAGCATAGTGCGGATGGCGATGCACGAGTCCAGGTTGCCGGCGAAGTCGGCATACAGCACGGCGCCGCCGTAAATCCCGCGGCGCACCGGTTCCAGCTCCTCGATGATCTGCATAGCACGCACCTTGGGAGCGCCGGTGAGCGTGCCGGCAGGGAAACAGGCGGCCAATGCGTCGAGCGCGTCGAGGTCGGGGCGCAGGCGGCCTTCCAGGCGCGAGACCAGGTGCATCACGTGCGAGTAGCGCTCCACCGCCATCAGCTCGCGCACTTGGACGGAGCCGTATTCGCTCACCCGGCCCAGGTCGTTGCGGCCCAGGTCCACCAGCATCACGTGCTCGGCGCGTTCTTTTTCGTCGGCCAGCAGGTCCTGCTCCAGGCGCTGATCGGCGGCTTCGTCGGCGCCGCGCGGCCGCGTTCCCGCAATCGGCCGGTATTCCAGCTTGCGCCCGCTCACCTTCACCAGCATCTCCGGAGACGACCCCAGCACCTCCAGCTCTCCCAGGCGCAGGTAGTACATGTAAGGCGACGGGTTCACCGTGCGCAGCGCGCGATAGATGGCAAAGGGCGCGACGCCGGGCGCGAAGTCCAGGCGCTGCGAGAGCACCGTCTGATAGACGTCGCCGGCCGCGATGTACTCCTGGATGCGGCGGACGCCCTCGAGAAACTGCGATCGTGACGTGGGGCTGTGAACCGGCGGGCTTCCTGGCAAGCGCGACCGGCGAAGCGGCTGCCGGCGAGCGCCGGCCGCCAGGCGCTTTTCCATGGCGGCGATGTCTCCCGCGGCCCGTTCGAAGGCGGCGCGCAGATTGCGCGACGTCTTCTCCCGCACATCCACCGTGGCCACCATGTGGACCTGGTGGCGCGCGTGATCAAAGGCCAGCAGCCGGTCAAAGAACATCAGCATTGCGTCGGGCTGCTGCAGGTCGTCGCGCGCGCGGGCGGGGATGGGCTCGAGTTCGCGCACAGCGTCGTAGGAAACGAAGCCCACCGCGCCCCCGGTGAAGGGTGGCAGGTCCTCCCCATGGGCCACGCGATGCTGCCCCAGCAGTTCGCGCGCCACCGCAAACACGCTGCCTTGGCGCCGCTCCGCCCGGCGGCCGCGGCGCACCGTGATCTCCCCGGCGCGCGCCTCCAGCAGCATGTAGGGACGCACCCCCAGGAAAGTGTAGCGGCCGATCTTCTCCCCGCCCTCCACCGACTCCAGCAGGAAGGCGTGGCGCTCGCCGCTGGCCAGGCTGAGGAAGGCGGAAACCGGCGTCAGCAGGTCGGCGCTCACCCGCTTCACCACCGGAACCAGGGTGGCATTGCGGCTCAGTCGCAGGAACTCTTTGAGGCCGGGTCGCAGCACGGTCACCAATTTTGTGAATCACTTACAGGCCTGGTCTTCGCATCTCCGCGGCCAACTGGTTGGCCCGCTCAAACTCCTCGCGCAAGCCCCCAGTCCTGAGGTTTTCGCGGAGATAGGCCAGGTGTTGTTCCAGGCTCAGCATCGCCTGCTCGATGTTCTCGGTGTTGGTAAGCACAATGTCCCGCCACATGCTGTAGGGACTGGAGGCAAGTCGAGTGGTCTCGCGCAGGGCACGCCCGCCGATCGCATCCAGATCCACCGCCCCGCCGAATTTGGCGGCAAAGTCCTGGCGGAAATCGGCGAGCGTGGAAGCCAGCACGGTCGAGAGCATTTGCGGAAGGTGGCTGATCCAGGCGCAGAGCCGGTCATGGCGCTCGGGGTCGAAGGGAACCACGCGCGCCCCGATGCCCTCCAGCAGGCGAACGAAATCAACCAACGGCGGCTGTGCCAGGTCCTGTCCGGCCAGCGGCGTCAGGAACCACACCGCGTCGCGGAAGAGAGCTCCATCGGCCTGTTCGATGCCGGAGCGCTCTTTGCCGGCCATGGGATGACCGGGCAGAAAGCGGCGGGCTGCGCTCTTGCCCAATACCTCCAGCGCGCGCCGCACAATCTCAGCTTTGGTGCTGCCCACATCCGTCAGCAAAGTCTCCGGAGGCAGCTTCGGTCCCAGTCGCTCCAGCAGATCGAGGATCTGCCCCACCGGCGCGGCCAGCACCACCACCTGGCTGCCCTCGGCGGCGTGCAGCGGATCGGTGAAGCCGGCGTCAATGGCGCCCCGGTCTTGCGCCTGTGCCAGCACTTCCTCCCGATCACATCCCACCACCTGCCCCACCAGACCGCGCTGCCGGGCGGCCAGGGCGAGGGAACCCCCGATCAGTCCCGTACCGAAAACCGTCATCTGGCGGATGCTCGGCAGTTGCGTCTCCGCCGGCCGGGCCGGGATGGGTGACTTCTCCAGCGTGCGCGCGCGCTCGGGCTCGTGCATGGGAACGGCGTTCCCGGAGGAGCGGGAACCAGGCGCGCAACCGGAAGGCACGGTTACGGCCCTGCCCGGCTCCGCCAGGGACCGCATCAGCGCGCGGAATCCCTCGAAATCCAGCGACTGCGGGCCATCCGAAAGAGCCAGCTCCGGACAGGGATGCACTTCTACCATGATCCCGTCGGCGCCCAGCGCCACCGCCGCCCTGGAAAGCGGGATGATAAGGTCGCGCCGCCCGGTAGCGTGCGAGGGGTCGGCAATCACCGGCAAGTGCGAGAGCTCCCGGGCCAGTGCGATGGCGGCCACGTCAAAGGTGTTGCGCACCTCGGGCTCGAAGGTGCGGATGCCGCGCTCGCACAGCACCACGTTCGGATTTCCGCCGGCCACCAGGTATTCCGCCGCCAGCAACCACTCCCGGATGCTGGCGGAAGGACCGCGCTTGAGAAGAATGGGCCGGTGGGCGACGGCCACGCGGCGCAGCAGGGCGAAGTTCTGCATGTTGCGCGCGCCTATCTGCAGCATGTCGGCATGCTCGGCGATCAGGTCAACATCCTCTGTGCTCATCACCTCGGTGACGATGGGCAGGCCGGTTTCGGCGCGGGCTTCACTGAGCAACCGCAGCCCTTCTTCGCCGAGTCCCTGGAAATCGTAGGGCGAGGTGCGGGGTTTGTAAGCGCCTCCACGCAGCAGATGGGCGCCTGACGCCTTCACGGCGCGGGCTGTGCTGAGTAGCTGCTCGCGCGACTCGACCGAGCACGGCCCGGCGATGATCACCACCTCGTTGCCCCCGATGCGCACTCCTCCCACGTCCACCACGGTGCGCTCCGGCTTAAACTGCCGGCTCACCAGCTTGAACGGGTGGGCGGTGCCCCGCGGTTCCGATGCCCCGTGTTGCCTGTTGATAGTCACCGTTCCGTCTCCTTCCGCCGCCGGTGCAGAAAAATTCGGCTCCAAAAAGCAAAAGCCGCGACCTTGTTCCGTCGCGGCAGAATCGGCTGAAACTTGTGTGACGCTAAGCTGTGAGGGCTGGTTCTCCTCGGCGTACACACGCGTCGCCGCTGCCGCTGCTATACCAGTAGCGGTAACCCAGAGCGAAGCTAGAGCGATGCGTGTGCATGAGCGAAAACCCGGATAGTATGAGCGAACGGTGCGGTGTTGTCAACGCGCTGCCCCATCCACGGCCAGCTCGCCCAACGAACCCGGTTCGTCACTGAGCAGTGGGCAGCGAGGGGCTTTCCGCCGTGGCCCGGAGCGCGCGGATTGACGTATACTTTCGACACTTTTCGCGGCTACGGGCGCGGCTGGCATAATGTCCATACAGATCAAATTCTGGGGCGTACGCGGGTCCACGCCCACTCCCCAGCCCGAGAACCTGCGCTACGGAGGCAACACCTCCTGCGTGGAAGTGCGCATCAACGGGCAGGTCTTCGTCTTCGACTGCGGCACCGGCTTCCGCATCCTGGGCAAGCAACTGCTGCAGGAATACGGAACGAACCCCATCCACGCGCACGTGTTCATTTCCCATTTTCACTGGGACCACATCCAGGGCATCCCCTTTTTCCTGCCGCTCTACGTGAACAAAGAGAACTATTTTTTCTTCCATTCTTCGGGCAAGTCACGCGGGTTGCAGGTGGCCATTGAGGAACAGATGGCGGATCCGTACTTTCCCGTGAAGATGGACGAAATGGCCGCGCACCGCAACTTCTACGAGATTGACGAGGACAAGATCGCCTTTGACGACTGCGTGGTGCAAACCCTGTGGCTCAACCATCCCCAGGGCTGCCTGGGGTTCCGGGTGGAAACCGAAAACAAGGTGCTGGTCTACGCTACCGACAACGAGCCCGGACATCCCCACTTCGACAAGAATGTGCGCAAGCTGGCCGAGGGCGCGGACGTGCTCATCTACGACGCCCAGTATCTGCCCGAGGAGTACGAGGCCTCCAAGCGCGGCTGGGGGCACTCCACCTGGCGCGAGGGCGTGAACATCGTGATGGAAAGCGGCGCCAAGGAACTCATCCTCTTTCACCACGATCCCGACCACAACGACACGCTCATCGACAGCATCGTTACCCAGGCCCGCAGCTACTATCCCAGCGTGCGCGCCGCCGCCGAAGGCATGGAAATTAATCTCTAGCTCCGGTCGTCCGCGCCCGCACGCGATCCCTCCCACATTTTGTTTTTGCTGACAGTCTTAA
>CAZXVY010000116.1:5551-7980 GCA_964644115.1 uncultured Terriglobales bacterium | reverse complement strand
CCAGGTCGCGCCTGCTTCCGGCCGGAGAGCGGCCGGGCCTGGTGCAGATCGCGCCCAAGTGACAGGTGCCAGGTGTCAGGTTTCAGGTCCAGGGCTTCCAACTCCGAATTAGGATTTGGGCATCCAAAAGGGTATATGTCCTTGGTTTGGTTGCGCAGGTCTGCACAGTCTGTTAGAAGTGCATCTCAGAGACAAGCAGGAGGTGTTTCATGCAGAACCGTTTTTTGGCTTTCTTTTTGACGCTGTCCCTGGCACTGATGTTGGGGGCGTGCAGCAGCAGCAAGCCGGCGGAGGAGACCCCGGCCGCGAGCAGCAACTCAGGAGCAACGGAATCGGCAGCCAAGCCGGCGGAAACGAAATCGCCCGGGCTCATCGAGCGCTTGCTGGCCAAGCCGGTGGCGGTGCCCGCGGGCACGACCCTCACGGTGAAGCTCGACGAAGCCGTGGGATCCAAGATCAGCGAGGATGGCCAGCCCTTCACGGCCACACTGGCCAATCCCATCATGGTGGAAGGGAAAGAAATCATTCCCAAGGGATCCACGGTCAGCGGGACGGTGATGGACGCCAAGGCCCGCGGACGCTTCAAGGGTGAAGGCCGTTTGCAGTTGGTGCTGAACTCCATTACCGTGCGCGGCAGCGATTATGACATCGAGACCAACACCATCACCAAGATTGCCAAGGGCAAAGGCAAGCGCACTGCGGCCCTGGTGGGTGGTGGCGCGGGCGCGGGCGCGGTAATTGGCGCGCTGGCGGGCGGCGGCAAGGGAGCCGCCATCGGCGCTGCTGCGGGCGCCGGCGCCGGAACGGCGGGCGCGGGCCTGACCGGCAATCAGCAAATCGTGCTTCCCGCCGAGTCGGCGCTCACCTTCAAACTGGCGACGCCGGTCGAGATCAAGATGTAACGAGTTGCGAGTGCCGAGTTGCCAGTTCTGAGTATGGACTCGCAACTCGGTACTTGCTTACTCGCAACTCGGTACTCGGTACTCGCAACTCCTCATGCTCGACTTCTCCCGCTTCCAGGCGCTGACCTTCGACTGCTATGGCACGCTGATCAACTGGGAGGCCGGCATCCTGGGCGCACTGCGTCCGCTGCTGGCGGCGCACGGACAGCAACCGGGCGACGGCGAGATCCTCGAACTCTACTCGGAACTGGAACCGGAAGCGCAGAGCGGAGAATATCTGCGCTACCGCGAAGTGCTGCGCCGCGTGGTCCACGGGTTTGGCCGGCGCCTGGGGTTCACGGTTTCCCCGGCGGAGGCGGACTCGCTTCCCGACTCACTCCGGAACTGGAAGCCGTTTCCGGACACGGTGCCGGCGCTCCGTCGCTTGCAGCAGCGCTACAAGCTGGCGGTCATCTCCAATATTGATGACGACCTCTTCGCGCTCACCGCCCAACACCTGGAAGTCAAGTTCGACCACGTGATCACGGCGCAGAACTGCCGCAGCTACAAGCCATCGCTCAACAACTTCCGCCAGGCCCTGGCGCGCATGAAGCTGCCCCCGGAGCGGGTGCTGCACGTTGCCGAAAGCCTGTTTCACGACGTAGCGCCCGCGCGCCATCTGGGACTAGCCAGCGTGTGGGTGAATCGGCGCAAGGCGCGTGCCGGGGCCGCGGCCACGCGTCTGGCGGACGCCCGTCCTGACCTGGAAGTGCCCAACCTGAAGACGCTTGCCGACCTGGTGGACCGTTCCCTGCCCTGGCCGGCCGTTCCGCAAGCGCACATCTGACTTGCCTAGCGGCGCGCGCTTTGCTCCAGCATCTTCACCGGGATGTGTCGTAGAGGAAGAACCACGTCGCGGGACAAGCGGATGTCCTGATCGCGAGACACATAGGCAACGCCGTAGGTGGAATCGCCCTCCACGCGGATGTGGGCGTGCCCGCGACTGGCTTCCGCCGCCGGCCCGTGGATCCAGCGCACCAGAGTGCGATCCCCAGGGAGCAGCTTCGCTCCGGGCTTCCCTTGCGGCCGGCACACCGGCCCGGCAAGAAAGGCGTTGAGCATGGCCGATCCGCCCTTCCACTCGGCGCGCAGGACGTAAAGCGCCAGGCGCGCTGCGCCAGCCTGACTGCGGGGCTCCACCAGGGTCAGGGCGCCAAACAGGCGCGCGCCTTTGGGAAGGAAGATGCTTCCATCGGAGTGGCGCGCTTCCTGCAACAGCTCGAGCGTCACCACTTGGCCGGGCTTGGCGGTGGTTGTGGAGATGGGCTGCAAGGGGCGCGCCCAAAGCTCGATGGTCTCGGCGGGATCGGAAGACTCCGCGGGCAACTGGGCCAGCGACACCGCACCCAATGCCAGCCACACCAAGAGTAATCGGCGACGCATCCCGTCCCCCTCGAAAAGACGGTTGGCCAAGCAACGGACCGCCGCGAGCGGCCCCAGATGGGGCACACGCTACGCTTCGAAGGACCATCAAGTCAAACTATTACG
>CAZXVY010000116.1:0-5541 GCA_964644115.1 uncultured Terriglobales bacterium | reverse complement strand
ACATAGGCAACGCCGTAGCGGATTCCCTATTCCTGTTCTTCATGAACCATTGAGTCGATGATTGATGCCAGTCCCGCAAGTGCTGACTTCAACCTCTGAGCATCCCGGCCGGTAAGGCTATCTGGTATAGAAAACAGGGCATAGCGTCTGCCAGAGAGCTCGATTTTACTGTTATGGCCGCTGCTACCAAAAGGAACCGCAACCGAAGGTTCATATTCCCCTGGCCTAGGTGCCTCCCTGGCAGGAACCGTGTCCGGGGTCGCAACCGAGCTTCCACTCGTGGACGTTGTGCGGGCAACAACGGGGGACTCCATGATTTGCATCTTGCCATCACCCCTGTCATACAAAAGCCCCGCTGCCCGGGCAGCATCCTTGAAGAAGGACACCCAAGAGTCCGATAGTCCTCTGGGAATGCCGCAATCCTGCTCCAGTATGTTTCGGAGGAACTCATCAGCAGGTACAAGCTTCCCTTTGTGACGTTCGAAGACTTTCGCGAGGGTTTCAATGTGAAGAAATGCCTCCTTCTTAGCCATCGCAGCCGCCTCTGGTGAAACAGGAGCTCCGATTGCTACGCCTACTTCGGATAACACTACTTCGCCTTTGGACGGTTCAACAACGATGCCGTACGACTTGAGCGCAGCGAGCTTCTTGATAAAGGAGCTGCTGCTGGTCGAATTGCCGGTTATCTGGGATAGCAAGTCGTACGACGCCTGACCGCCTGCATTCTCATAGATCTTTTCTGCCAGAGAAAATGCCTCCGAAAGCGTGAGATATGGGGGGAAAGAGCCTCGCGGGTAGCGTTCAATCCTGGCTGCCATAGTCGCCTGCACCTCTGGTGTTGCAGCCTAATTCTAGCACTAGATTGCAAACCACTATTGCGAGCAAATCCTAACATGTTGTATTTAATATACTTATATTTGCAATGGCCGCTTTACACCGTCGAAGAAATTGTTTTTCTCGAATAATTGACGTGCGACTGGTGCTATCTGTACGTTTATGTTGTACGGAATGTACTTATATTTTGTACGAGAGGAGGCTTAACATGACTTTGTTGGCTCTAACGCAGCCGCAGCTCGTTACTGTTAAGCGTTCGGACTTGCGCCAGCACCAAAGAGCGACTCTTAAGAGGGCGAAGGGTCTTACCGTAGTCCGGATTTCGGCAAGCTCAGACGAAGATGAAAAGCTTGTTATCGACAAAGAATACTTCGATGAGCTTCTTGCCAAGCTGCGCGCTGCGGTCGAGACCCTCGAGATCACATTGGACAAGCGCCTGTTTCCGCGCATCCTGGCAGTTGAGCGGACGCTCGACGAAGACATTCGGCTTGGGAGGCTGAGTTCCTTCGAGGAGGCATTTGGGGAGGAGTAGCTTGTACGACGCGAAGTTTGTCCCCGAGGCGGTTGACGACGTAAAGAAGCTTCCCAAGAATATCCGAAGCGCGCTCAAAAGGGCGTTTGAAAAAACAATTCTCCGGGATCCTCTTGGTTGCTCGGTGCAACTAAACGAACCTCTAGCTGGTTTCCGCAGTTTTCATTTCGGCAACTATCGGGTCGTTTATCGAGTTTTCGAAGATCTAAGAGCGATTGCGGTGGTGGGCGTCGGAGAAAAAGATGCCCACCACCACTCCGACGTTTACAAGAGGCTCGAGAGCCTAGCGAACGCTGGCAAGCTTGCCGATACCGTCCTAAAGACTCTCCGCCTGTTCCCTGCACGTTAGTTTTCTTAGTCGTAGCGTCGAAACCCTGCCAGCGCGGGACCTTTGCTTCTTGTAGGGGGTTGCCTGCGCATTTCGGCTAGAATGCAGTCCCCATGCTGCGCTTCTGCACCGCCGGCGAATCCCACGGAGAGGCCCTGATCGCGAACCTTTCCGGCGTCCCTGCCGGCCTGAAGATTGATCAGGGTTTTCTCGACCGCGAGCTGTGGCGGAGGCAGCAGGGCTACGGACGCGGCGGGCGGATGAAGATGGAGCGGGACACGGCCCACATCCTGGCCGGCGTACGTCACGGCAAGACCATCGGCTCGCCGGTTGCGATCCGCCTGGAAAACAAGGACTGGCAGAATTGGACGGAGGCGCTGCCCGTGGGCGAGGGCGATCCGGCGAAGCACAGGCCGTTGGCCTCGCCACGGCCCGGACACGCCGACCTGGCAGGCGCGCTCAAGTACAACTTCCCGGAGGCGCGCTACGTGCTGGAGCGCGCGTCGGCGCGGGAGTCGGCGGCGCGTGTGGCCGTGGGCGCCGTGGCCAAGCTATTCCTGCGCGAACTGGGAATGGAAGTGCTCAGCCACGTGTTGGCCGTGGGTGGGGCGGCGGTGAAAGACTCCGAAATTCCCTGGGAGAAAGTGCGCGCCCTGTGCGACCGTGAGGAGGTCCTGCTGAACTGCGGAGACTACGAGGCCGAGCAGCGCATGAAGAAAGCGGTGGACGAGGCGCTGAAGACGGGCAACTCCGTCGGCGGAGTGTTTGAGGTGGTGGCGCACGGCGTGCCCCCGGGGCTGGGAACGTATGCCAACTGGGACGAGCGCCTGGACGGCCTGCTGGCCCAGGCGGTGATGTCGCTACAGGCGGTGAAGGCGGTGGAGATTGGCGGCGCAGTGAGCGTTGCGGCTTCTGCGGGATCGGCGGTGCACGACGAGATCGGATACGACGCGAGCGCGCCCGGCCCTTCGCACTTTACGCGCAAGTCAAACCACGCGGGCGGAATCGAAGGCGGCATTTCCAATGGGCAGGAGATCCGGGTGCGCGGATATCTGAAGCCCATCTCTACCCTGCGGCGGCCGCTGGGATCGGTGAGCTTTGCCACCCGGCAGCCGGTGGAGGCGGCCTACGAGCGCTCGGACGTGTGCGTGGTGCCGGCGGCCGGGGTCGGCGCCGAGGCCATGGTGGCGCTCACCCTGGCGCGCTGTGCGTTGGAGAAATTCGGCGGAGACTCTATGATGGAGACGCTGCGCAACTTCCGCGGCTACGCGGAGCAACTGCGCAATTTCTGAATGATCCGTTCCATCGTCAAGTATGGCAACCCGGTGCTGGAGAAGCCTGCGGCGCCGGTGACGGTTTTTGACGGCGACCTGCGCAAACTGGTCGCCGAAATGTTCGAGGCCATGTACGCATCCCACGGCGTGGGCCTGGCCGCGCCGCAGATCGGCATCGCCCTGCGTGTTGCCGTGGTTGACGTCACCTTCAAGGAAAACCCCGACGCCAAACTGGTGCTGGTGAATCCCGAGATTGTGCGCAAGGAGGGCAAGCAGCGGCACAGCGAGGGCTGCCTGAGCCTGCCCGACTTTCGGGCTGACGTCACGCGCGCCACCAAGGTGACGGTGCGCGCGCAGGACCTGGAGGGCAAGACCTTCGAGCGCACCGGGGAGGATCTGCTGGCCCGCGCTTTGCTGCACGAAACCGACCACCTGAACGGGCGCCTGTTCATCAACCACATCAGCGCGCTGAAGCGCGACTTGATCAAGCGCAAGATCCGCAAGCTGGTGAAGGCGGGAGAGTGGTAGGGAATTGATAATTTGTAATTTGGTAATTTGGTAATTTGGGATTGCGTAGATTTGTCCAATAAGTTTTCGCTTAGCCATAGTCCCTCAGTGCGCTCAGTGCCTCAGCGGTGAACAGTCCTTGGCGATGGAACTGGTTTTCTGCGGTACGCCACAGTTTGCGGTACCCACGCTCGACCGCCTGGTTGAAGCGAAGCATCGAATCTCGCTCGTCGTAACCCAACCCGACCGGCCCAGCGGACGCGGGCTGGAGGTGGCGGCTTCTCCGGTGAAACAGCGCGCGCTGGCCCTCGGCCTGCCAGTCGCACAGCCCGAGAGGATCAAGAGCAACGACGCGTTCCGATCACAGCTTGAAGCGCTGAAGCCGGAAGCCATCATCGTTGTCGGCTACGGGCGCATCATTCCACGATGGATGATTGACCTGCCACGCCACGGCAACCTGAATCTGCACGCGTCGCTGCTGCCCAGGTATCGCGGAGCGGCGCCCATTCAATGGGCCATCGCCAACGGCGAGCGCGCCACCGGCGTCACCACCATGCGCATTGATGAAGGCCTGGACACGGGCGACATTCTGCTGCAGGAAGAAGTGCCCATCGCGCCTGCGGACACGGCGCTCACGCTGGCGCCGCGGCTGGCGGAGGTGGGCGCGCGTCTGATGGTGGAAACCTTGCGGCGACTCGATGCTGGAGCGCTGACGCCGCGCCCGCAGGACCACGCACAGGCCACTCTCGCTCCGCTGCTCAAGAAGGAAGATGGACGCATTGATTTTGCGCGGACCGCCGCGGAAATCCATAACCGGATGCGCGGGTTCCAGCCCTGGCCGGGCGTGTTCGCCACCTTCCGTGGAAAGAACCTCTTGCTGTGGTCGGCGCAGCCGCTGGCGGGGATTGCGGTTCCTCCCGCGGAGATTCGCCTGGACAAGGAGCGCCTGCTGCTGGGGTGCGGCGGAAGCACAGTCCTCGAAATTGCCGAGCTGCAGCCGGAGGGCGCGAAGCGCATGGCGGCTCGCGACTTCCTGCACGGCTATCGCCCGCGCGACGGCGAACGCCTGGGTGGGCCGTCTTGAAGACGGCTTCTCCTGCGCGCGTTGCGGCTTTCGACGTTCTGCTGCGCGTGGAACAGCAGGACGCCTACGCCTCCGAGCTGCTGCATTCCTCGCGCCTGGACGCGCTCTCCACAGCCGATCGCGCCCTGGCCACCGAACTCGCGTTGGGGGTGCTGCGCTGGCGCTCGCATCTTGACAACCGGATCGCGCGCGCCTCTTCCCAGCCTCTGGCCAAACTCGATGCCGAAGTGCTCACCGCGCTTCGTCTCGGCGCTTACCAGATGGCGTTTCTGGACCGCGTGCCCGCTCATGCCGCGGTCCACGAAAGTGTGGAGCTGGCGAAGCGCGCGGGCCGCAGCTTCTCGGCTCCGTTCGTCAACGCGGTGCTGCGCGCGCTGGCTCGGGACCCGGCTGCGCTCCGGCCGCCTGCTGTTCTCGAATCGCCGGACGCGCAGGCGCTGGCGGCAGCCCTGGCCCATCCCACGTGGCTGGTGGAGCGCTGGGTGCGAGAGTTCGGCACGGACCGGGCCCAGCAAATCTGCGAATACGATCAGCGTGTTCCGGAAGCAACGCTGCGGGTCAGCGGGCCCGGCGTCGAGGCAGAGTTGGGCGCGGAGGGCGTCGGCGTCGCTCCCGGCCGGATCCTGGCGGGCGCGCGGCGTGTGATCTCCGGCGACATCATCAGGACGCGTGCCTTTGCGGAAGGCCGCGTGCACATTCAAGACGAGGCTTCTCAACTGGTCGCGGCCCTGGTGGGCCGGGGCCGGCTCATTCTCGACTGCTGCGCCGCGCCCGGTGGCAAGACGGCTGCTATGGCGGCGGCCAATCCGGAGGCGCAGGTGCTCGCGGTGGATCTTCATCCGCACCGGGCGCGCGCGCTGCGGCGGCTGGTGAGCGCGCCCAACGTCCGCGTGAACGTTCGCGTGATTGTGGCCGACGCCACCGCGCTGCCCCTCACTGCGGAGTTCGACCGCGTGCTCGCCGACGTGCCTTGCTCGGGGAC
>CAZXVY010000115.1:652-7990 GCA_964644115.1 uncultured Terriglobales bacterium | reverse complement strand
GCCCTGGTCGTGATGCCCGACCATTTGCACATGGCCTTCACGCCGATGGAAGATGACAAAGGGGAGGCGTACAGCATCTTGGAGATCATGCAGCCGATCAAGAGCGCGTCGGCCCACACGCTGAATCAACGGCTGGGGCACAAAGGACACGTGTGGCAGGCGGAGTCGTTCGACCACGTGGTTCGGTCCTCGGAAAACCTCGCGGAGAAGATCGAGTACATCTGTCAGAACCCGGTGCGCAAGGGCTTGGTAAAAAGGAAGGAAGACTATCCCTGGCTTTGGGTAGAAACAGAGAACGAATCGGTGAATCTGGATCTGCACGGGCGAGGGCGCCCGTGCCTACATAAGACTGTCGGGGCCGAAATTGACCGCGCCCGTCTCGCATCGCTCATGCAGGAGGAGCAGCAGCGGTTTACCGCCGACCACCCCCGGTCCCAGGAACTTTTTGCGCGCGCCCGCCGCTCGCTCCTGGGCGGCGTGCCCATGAACTGGATGGCCAAGTGGGCAGGCGGTTTTCCAGTGTTCGTGGAGAAGGCCGAAGGCGCGCACTTCACCGACGTGGACGGCCGCGAGTACCTTGACCTCTGCCTGGGCGACACCGGCGCCATGACCGGCCACTCGCCGGCAGCCGCCGCGCAGGCCATTGCCGAGCAGGTGCGCCGCGGCATCACCTTCATGCTGCCGACAGAAGATTCGGTGTGGGTGGGCGAAGAACTTCGGCGCCGCTTCGGGCTGCCCTACTGGCAGTTCTGCCTTACGGCCACCGACGCCAACCGCTTCTCTTTGCGCATGGCCCGCGAGATCACCGGGCGCAGCCGCGTGCTGGTGTTCAACTGGTGTTACCACGGCACCGTGGACGAGAGCTTCATCACCCTCGAGGACGGCAAGGCCCGCGCCCGCCGCGGCAACCTGGGCCCGCCCGTGGATCCCACCGTCACCACGCGCGTAGTCGAGTTCAACGACGTCGCCGCGCTCAAGGAAGCGCTGGCTCATCGCGACGTTGCCTGCGTACTGGCCGAGCCTGCCATGACCAACATCGGCATCATTCATCCTGAGCCGGGTTTTCATCAGGCGTTGCGCGAGCTCACGCGCCACTACGGCACGCTGCTCATCCTCGACGAGACCCACACCATTTGCGCCGGACCCGGCGGCTACACCCGCGCCCACCATCTCGAGCCGGACTTCTTCGTCCTGGGCAAGCCTCTGGCCAGCGGCCTGCCTGCGGCCGCCTACGGGTTCACGGAAGAGGTGGCGCAGCGCATTCAAGCCCGCATCAGTCTGGAGGACTGCGACACCGGAGGCATCGGTGGCACGCTTGCCGGCAACGCTCTGTCGCTCGCCGCCATGCGCGCCACCCTGGAACACGTGCTTACGGAAGCCGCGTTCGCGCGCATGGTTCCGCTGGCCGAACGTTTCACCCGCGGCGTCGAACAGGTGATCCGCGAGTTCGGTGTGCCCTGGTGCGTCACTCAGCTCGGCTGTCGCGCCGAATATCGCTTCACTCCCACGCCACCCTGCAACGGTTCCCAGGCCGCGGCCGCCGCCGACTTCGAGCTCGAACGCTTCCTGCACCTGTACGCGCTCAACCGCGGCATCCTGCTCACGCCGTTTCACAACATGGCGCTGATGTCGCCGGCCACCACCGAGGCCGATGTGCACCTGCACACCCGCGTGTTCCGCGAATCCGTGGCGGCGCTTCTGGCATGACGATCAGCCCGTGATGATTTGGCCATCACGGATGGGCTGCTTTCACCCTTCGTGATACCTTCGTGTCCTTCGTGGTTCGCTTTTGCTAACTTGAAACTCGAAACTCGCAACTCGTGATACCTTCGATTCCTTCGTGGTTCGCTTTTCCAACTTGAAACTCGCAACTCGCAACTCGAAACTTCTCCTCGGCGCAACTCTGGCCGCGCTACTCTCCGCCTGCGCCGTGCCCGGCGCGCCCCGGCCTCCGTCGCTGCAGATTCCCAAGCCGGTTCAGGACCTGGAGGCGGCGCGCAAGGGCGACCGTGTCACCCTCACCTGGACCGCTCCCGTTGAAACCACCGACCGCGACACGTTGCGCAGCTCCGGCGCCACGCACATTTGCCGCGGCCATTCCAAGTTGGAGGAATGCAGCCAGGTGGGGGTGGGGCCGGCCGGTCCATCCTCCGAGCCGAAGCGGGAATTCGTGGACACGCTGCCCCGCCCCCTGCAGGAGAGCAACGCCACCGGCTTCGTCGCCTACGCGCTGGAGTCGCGCAACGCCCGCGGCCAGAGCGGCGGGCTTTCCAACCGTGTTCTGGTTTCGCTCGCGCCCACGCTGGCTCCGCCTTCGGACCTGCGTGCCACGGTGGGAGCGGAAGGCATCACACTCCGGTGGAGCGGCGATCTGCATCAGCACCAGGCGCCGGAAATGCGCCATCGCTATCGCCTCTACCGGCGGGAAGCCGCCGGCGAACAGGACGTGGTCATCGGCGAATTGCACTTGCGGCAGTCGCCCGCCGCCGAACTGCTGGATCGCAACTTTGAGTGGGAGAAAACCTACCATTACAAAGTAACCGTGGTCACCGTGGTCCCGCGCACCGGGCAGGACGCCATCGAAGTGGAAGGCGACGACTCGCCTGCGCTCGAGCTGTTCGCCCACGATGCCTTCCCGCCCGCCGTCCCGCAGAATGTGCAGGCGGTGTTTGCCGGCGCTCCGCAGAACTTCGCCCCGCAGAGCTTCATTGACCTTACCTGGACTCCGGTCAACGACGCCGACCTCGCCGGCTACAACGTCTATCGCCGCGATCCGTTGCTGCCGCACCAGCGCGCGGCCCCCACCGCCGATCCCGGCGAGTACGGCCCTCTGCACAAACTCAATTCGGAACTGGTGAAGGCGCCTGCCTTCCGCGACCCGCAGATCGAGGGGGGCATGCGCTACCTTTATTCTGTGTCGTCTGTGGATCTCAGGGGTAATGAGAGTGCGAAGTCGCAGGAAACCGGAGAGAACACACCGGAATGAAATACTGCCGCTTTGATTCTCACGACGGGCCGCGCTACGGCTTGGTAGAACTGGTGGGCGAGGTGGAGGCGATCACCGCGCTCATCTCGCCGCCGTTGGCCGAGCGGCCTGCGGGCGCGCCGCCCCGCGAGATGCGGGCCCTGGCCCAGCCGATCGCGCTCGACGCCGCCGATCTGCTGGCGCCGGTTGAGCCTTCCAAGATCGTCTGCGTGGGCCGTAATTATCGCGACCATGCTGCCGAACTCAACCATCCCGTGCCGGCCGAACCCATGTTTTTCCTCAAGCCGCCGTCCTCGCTGCTCGACCCGCGGGGCATCATCCGCCGGCCGAAGGCTGCGCAGCGCGTGGACTTCGAAGGCGAGCTGGCCCTGGTAATCGGCCGGCGCTGCCGCAACCTGGGCGACAGCGAAGACGTGCGCCCTTACATCCTCGGTTACACCGCGCTCAACGACGTTACCGCCCGCGACCTGCAAACCGAGAACGCTCCCTGGACGCGCGCCAAGGGCTTCGATACGTTTTGTCCGGTGGGGCCGATGGTGTCGAGCGCGCTCGATCCCTGGGCGGGCGTGGAAGTCACCACCCGCGTTAACGGCGCCGTGCGCCAGCACGGAAACACACGTGATTTCATCTTTCCCCTCGATGCTATAATCCGCTACATCTCCCGCGTCATGACCTTGGTTCCCGGCGATTTGATCGCCACCGGCACGCCTGCGGGCGTGGGCCCGCTGGCCGCCGGCGACGTGGTCGAGGTGATTGTGGAAGGCGTGGGCACGCTGCGCAACACTGTGATGGACGAGTAACGCAGGAGGAGCCGCCGTGAAATTCTTTCTCGATACCGCCAACATCAGCGAGATCCGGGAAGCCGCTTCTCTCGGCATCCTGGACGGCGTCACCACCAATCCTTCGCTGGTCGCCAAGGAAGGCAAGCCCTTCCGCGAGACCATCCTCGAAATCTGCGACGCGGTGGACGGCCCGGTGAACGTGGAAGTTGTGGCCACGGACACCGAAGGCATGCTGCGCGAGGGGCACGACTACGTCACCTGGCACCGCAACGTGGTGGTCAAGCTGCCCACCACGCGCGAAGGATTGAAGGCTTGCAAGCGGCTGTCGGGAGAAGGCATCCGCACCAACCTCACGCTCTGCTTTTCGCCCAACCAGGCTCTGCTGGTGGCCAAGGCGGGCGCCACCTACGTGAGCCCCTTCGTCGGCCGCCTCGACGACATCAGCCACGTGGGTATGGACGTGGTCCGCACCATCGTCCAGATTTACAAGAACTACAACTACCCTACGCAGGTTCTGGCGGCGTCGCTGCGCCATCCGCTGCACGTAGTGGAAGCGGCGCTGGCCGGCGCCCACGTGGCCACGCTGCCCTTCAAGGTGCTCGACCTGATGTTCAATCATCCGCTCACCGACCGCGGCCTGGAGCAGTTCCTGAAGGATTGGGAGAAGGCCAGGGCGAAGGTCGAAGACTCCGTCGCCGCCGGCCGTTAGGCAAGCAAGCAATAAGCGATAAGCAATAAGCAATCAGTTTTTGTCTTACTTGGGGGCTCATGGCTTGCTTCTTATTGCTTACTGCTTATTGCTTGCACTCATGGATCCCATCTTTATTTACCCGCTGACCGCCGTCGGAATCCTGGTGGCGGCAGCCGGCGTCTGGCTATGGCTGCGCAGCCGCCGCAAGACTCCCGAGCAGATGGAGCGCGAGCGCCGCCTGCGTCTGCACACCATCGGCCGCATCACCGACGGCACCGTGATTGACGCGCACGAAGTCTCGACCGAGGGCGGAACCATGCAATTGCTGGTCTATCAGTACAGCGTGGGCGGCGTGGACTACGAGGCCTCGCAGGACGTCACGCTTTTTCGGGCCGCACTCGACCTGCCCTCTTTCCGCGTCGGTTTTCCCGCCTCGATCAAGTTCGACCAGCAGAACCCGGCCAACTCCATCGTCATTGCCGAAGGCTGGAGCGGCCTGCGCTAGTCGAGCTTTTCTTGAAACTGCCATCCCTTCTTGAGATTGTCATCCCGAGCGGAGCGCGACTGAGCCCCGACGAAGTCGGGGCGGAAGGAGCGCGCAGTCGAGGGATCTCGGTTTTGCTTTTCGTTCTTACTGTCCTGCGGGTCAAGTCTCGAGCCGCCCGCAAGGTAACTTCCCCTCGCTCCGCGCGTCTAATCCTCCTGAGCTGCACATTGATAGAATAGAAACCGGATGTCGAGCCTTCCACTTCCCATCGCCGCGTTTATTGCCGGTTTGGTGTCGTTTCTCTCGCCCTGCGTCCTGCCGCTGGTGCCGGGATACGTGTCGCTGATTTCCGGTGTGGGCGTCGAGCAGCTCAAGGCCCAGGGAAAAGACAGCAAGCTGCTCAGCTCGCTGATGCGCAACTCGCTCATGTTCATCCTGGGATTTTCCGTGGTGTTCATCGCCCTGGGCGCGGTGGCCACCACCGTCGGCCAGCTCGCCCGCGATTACTACCCCATCCTCACGCGGGTGGCCGGCATCGTCATCATCATCTTCGGCCTGCACCTCACCGGCATTTTCAAGCTCAACTTCCTCTATGCCGACAAGCGCCTGCACAGCATCAAGGGAGGCTCCAGCCCCTGGGGCGCCTTCGCCGTGGGCTTCGCGTTCGCCTTCGGATGGACGCCCTGCATCGGGCCCATCCTGGCCACCATCCTCGCCTTTGCGAGCACGCAAGAGAATGTGCTGCAAGGCGTGGGGCTGCTGGCCGTCTATTCCCTGGGGCTGGCCGTGCCTTTCCTGCTGACTTCGCTGGGCATTGACCGCTTTCTGGAGTTCTACACCCGCTTCCGCCCGCATCTGAACAAGGTGGAGATTGCCAGCGGCGTGCTGCTCATCCTGGTAGGGGCGCTGGTGTTCACCCGCCGTTTTACGCTGCTGGCGGGATGGCTCAACGAGATGCCGATGTTCCAATGGATTGTTAAGGGGTTCCTGTGAGCCGCAACGCCCTGGTGCTTATCGTCGTGGCCCTGGCCGTGGGGCTGATGCTCTACACCGGCAGCCGCATGCAGAGCTCAACTTCCGCTCCGGCCGATCCTGTCCGCCTGAGCGGGGATGTGAAGGGCCTCAAGGCCCCCGACTTCGAGCTGCAGCGCCTCGATGGCTCCAAGCTCAAGCTTTCCAGCCTGCGCGGCAAGGCTGTGGTGCTGAATTTCTGGGCCACCTGGTGCGGTCCCTGCAAGATCGAAATGCCCTGGCTCGCGGAGTTTCAGAAGCAGTACGGCCCCCAGGGCGTAGAAGTGATCGGCGTCGCCATGGACGATAACACCGGGAAGGTGGGCGAGTTCGTCAAGGAAGTCGGCGCCGAATACACCATCCTGCTGGGTACGGAGGCCGTGGGCGACGCCTACGGCGGCGTGCAGTTCCTTCCCGCCACTTTTTACATAGACCGCGAGGGCAAGGTGGTGGACCGCGTCTTCGGACTGGTGAGCCGCAGCGAAATTGAGGACAACATCAAGCTGGCGCTGGGACCGGGCGCCGCGGCCGCCGCTCCGCCGGCTGAGTCTCACGAGCATCACGCGCCGGAAACGCATCCCGCAACGACCCCAACGCCGAGTTCAACGCCGAGTTCACCGCCGAATCCCGCGCCGGAGACGAAGAAATGAAGGTGCTGGGTCTCACAGCGGCCTGCGAAAGGAATGTCCGATGTGTGGGCTCCTCCCATGACCCTGCTCTTTCGAGGGTTGTCATTCCGAGCGAAGCGAGGAATCTGCTTTTCCTTCTAGCACAGAGCCGCGCCTCTGGAGAGGAACAGCAGATTCCTCGGGGCCTGAAGGCCGCTCGGAATGACAAGCTCTGCGTTGAAAAAGCCTTGCTTGTCCTTGCGCTGGCGACTGCGCTGGCCGTCCTCTCCTTCGCCCAGGGCGAGTTCAACCCTAAGCCGCCGGAAGTCTTTGCCACTCCGGTGGGTTCGGTGACGGTCGCTCCCGGCTCGTCGGTGAAGGTGCCGCTGACCTTCCGCCTGAGCGAGGGCTATCACATCAACTCCAACGTCCCCCGCTCGGAGCTTCTGATTCCCACCGTGCTCGCGCTGCACGCGCCCTCGCCCCAGGTAAGCATCCGCATCGCTTATCCCAAGGGCGAAGATGTGGCTTTTGATTTCGAGCCTAACCAGAAGTTGAGCGTCTACGAAGGCGAGTTCATCATTACTGCGCGGATTCGGGCGGCGCGCGCGGCCACCCCCGGCGTCCACACCGTCCGCGGGACCCTGAAGTACCAGGCCTGCAACGACCGCGCCTGCTTCCCGCCCAAGACCCTGCCGGTGGAGTTTCAGCTTGCCGTAGAGAAACCGGCCCGCGCCTCGCGCCGCAGATAGGCCGCCCCCCCTACGCCACGC
>CAZXVY010000115.1:0-642 GCA_964644115.1 uncultured Terriglobales bacterium | reverse complement strand
GCGTGAGACGTTGCAAGCAACATCTCTACGGCCTAAGTACGACGGGCGGGTCGCCCGCTCCCACACTTTCGGGCCGAGGGTGGCGGCATGGGTGGCGTTGACGCGCCGAAAGGGGTCTGGGCCCATGTGCCCTGATCTTTGATAACAAAGGACTTAACTGAGCGGTCTAAGCGCATCTGCTGAATCCACCGGACTTAGGTATGAGGGAAGATTATTCACTTGACGAAGGAGGCTGCCAATGGGTAGCCTTCCGGTCAAGCCGCGTCCGCTACAAGCCAAACCTCAGCGGCTTCCTGTACGGAGGTATATGACAATCGCCGCTGGTTTCAAGTGTCGTGATGGCGTAGTTCTGTGCGCCGATACACAGGAAACTCGCCGTCAAATTCTGAAGGTGCGCGTGCCGAAGCTTGTTGCAATACCAGATATGGATGTTCCCGGCATGACGAGCAAGCTATTGTTTTCTGGAGCTGGCGATGGTCCATTTATTGACAAGCTAATTGCGCGGTCATGGGAGGCATCGCAGAAGGCCGATCAAACGATGCCAGCCGTTTCGGCGGCCATAGAGCAATGCATCAAAGAGACACATAGTGAATACGGGAGAATTTATCAGCCTGGATACCTGCCTGAAGCACACTTGATCTA
>CAZXVY010000114.1:0-8010 GCA_964644115.1 uncultured Terriglobales bacterium | reverse complement strand
TCCAGACGCGCGAGGTCCTCAGGCGTGAAGGGCTTCGCGCGCAAGAAGTCGTAGAAAAAGCCGCTTTCGGTAGGCGGGCCGTGTCCCAGCTTGGTTTCGGGAAACAGCTCGAGCACCGCCGCCGCCAGCAGGTGCGCCGAAGAATGGCGGAAGACTTCCAGCGCTTCCGGGTCTTTCTCGGTGAGGATGCGCAGGTCAGTGTCCTGCTCGAGCGGCCGGGTCAGGTCAATCAGCTTGCCATCGGCTTTGGCCGCCAGCGCCGCCTGCGCCAGCCGCGCGCCAATGGACGCGGCCACTTCCAGCGCGGTCGCCCCCCGCGGCACCTGCTTCGCGCTGCCGTCGGGAAGCTTGACTTGGATGGTTTCGGACATGGCGCGATTGGATAGTCTTTCAGAATTCGTCAGTTTATAGGATTCAGACGAATGGCGCTAAGGGCGCGGTGAGGATGTTCGTGGAGGAACCTCAAGCTTCCCTGCCGGTCGCGGCAGCGGGCGCGCTTTGGCGAGTGCAAGGCAGAGCCGCCTGAGTTCGGAAACTCTCCAAAGGCGGTTACCAATGGCCTCAGACGACATGTTAACTATCTTCATCTTCATGCCCCAGCTTGGCGATGTCGTCCATTCGGCCTACGGCTTCAACTGCACCAACCCGCCCTTGGCCGGCTCAGAGTGGGGCGCCCAGCGCACGCCTTCCGGCGAGCGCGGATCCAGGCGGTTCACGAACGCTCCGATGCCCAGCGAACCCCGCATGATGTGGCCGGGCTTGAGGCCCAGGGCCAGGGGGATTTCACCGAGCCACTTCAGCGCGACGCTGGCGGCGCAGCCGCACTGGCTGCAATCGGGATTGCCGCCGAAGATGCAGGGCTCCACCCGGCTCTTCAGGTCAGCCGAGTAGTTCACCGACATCTGTGCGAAGACGCAATCTTGGGGCGTGGGCGGAGGCTTCACAAACGCGCGCGCCACCCCTTCCGGCATGAGCAGCTTGGGATACTTCTTGCCCAGCCGCGCCAGTTCCTCGCCCACCTGCGGGCGCGCCTCCAGGGGGATCATTTCCGGCGTCTGCTCACCCACCTGGGGCGTGTACAGGCTGGCCCAGATGCGGTTCAGTTCCGGCCGCCCGCTCCAGAAAGCGACGTACTCCTCCAGATAGCCGGAACGCTCGATCATGGGCCGGGTGATGGTCCAGTGCACGTTCACCGTGCAGCCTTCGATGTTCTTCAGGATCTTCTCGTAGGTGGCGGGCTTGCGGCGGACATCGTGATGCTCGGGCAGGCCGTCGATGGAAACCGCCACGCGCGTCCGCGGAATGCTCATCCACTCCACCGGCACCCGGATCACGGCGCTGGTCACCACCATGGAGAACACGTTCATGGCGCTCAGCCGGGGCAGGATCTTGCTCAGCTCGCGGTGGCGCACCAGCGGTTCTCCGCCCACCAGCGAGACGTGCATGGGCTTGTGCCGCTTCACCAGCCCTACCACGCCTTCCACCAGGTCGTCGCCCCGCAGGTCGTTAAGCTGGCGCAGCGTGACCCCACCGCCCAGATGGGTGTCTCCGTAGGCATAGCAGCCGGGACAGGTCAGCGGACACTCGCGCGTGATCTCGATGGAAAGAAGCGGAACTTTCCCGGTGAGGATCTTGCCCCAGGCGGAGAGCACTTCGTGTGCCTGGATGCTGCGCCGGCTGTCCATCGCTCCTCCTTCACCGAAAACGTGCCGCGGAACCCGCGGGTCCTGGGCTAGATGCAGCGTTTTGCGCCCCGATTTATCGGGGCGCGGGGCGCACTGTGCGGCCGCACCCAGCAGAGCAGGCGTCAGTTTACCATCTGGGCGCAGGCGGGCAACGGCCCTTCATCCGGCGGCAGATATGCGCATTGGTTCGCCAATCGAGCGCAGCGCAGCGCGGAAGGGAGACCGGGTGTCCGCCAGCAAGCCAATGAATTCTTCCACATAGGGCGGGGATTCGCCCCGCCGCAGCGTCACCGCCGACCACTGCCGCCGGCACCCTTGCCGGGTGATTGGACGCGCCGCCACCTCGCGCTTGGCCACCCAGGGCGCCACCGCCCAGCGCGCCAGGAAGCTCACGCCCAATCCGGCCTTCACCATTTCAAGGATGGCCTCCGTGAGAGGAACCTCGAGCACGTCTCCGGGCTGAGCGCCCGCCGGCATCATGTACAGGTTGATCAGGAAGCTGTCCTTGCGCGGCGGATAGACGATCACCGTCTCTCCCGCAAGCTGCTGCGGCTGGATGTACTTCTCTCGCGCCAGTGGATGCCGGGGCGGCAGTACCACCTGAAGGTCGTCCTCGAACAGCGGCCGGACGCGCAGCCGTGGGTCGCGCGGAGCGCAGTTGGTGAGCACCAGGTCGAGCCGCCCTTCCAGCAAGGCTTCCAGCGGGGCGCGCGTGGCTTCGGCGTCAATCCTCACCTCCACCCCGGGATGGCACTGCCGGAAGTCGCGCAGCAGCTCGGGCAGCCAGTGATAACAGGTGTAGCACTGCGTGCTCAACCGCAGGACCCCGTGCGCGTTCGAGGCCTGCTGGCGGATGCGCCCTTCGGCGCCTTCCAGTTCGGTGAGCACCCGCCGCGCCGACTGCAGCATCTGCTCGCCTGCCGGCGTCAGCGCCATCCGCCGCCCCAGTCGCAGAAACAACCGCGCTCCCAGTTTCTCCTCGGCATCGCGCAACTGGTGGCTCAGCGCCGACTGGGTGAGGTGCAGCCGCCGGGCCGCTCCCGTCACACTGCCTTCGTCCGCCACCGCCGTCAGCAGCTTCAGGTGGCGCACTTCCAGGGTCACGCTCATCTCATGAGCATAGCTCATCAATCTTATGAAAACAAACAATAGCGCTCATGGATAAGCGCGCCATCCAATGACCAGAACCGGCCCCCTGCAGAAGGGCGCCGAGTAAGGAGAGCGCATGCCCGAAATCGCATGGTTGCACCGCCTGGCGGATGCCGTAGAAGAGGCCCGGACGCGTCCGGCCCCCATTTTCGTGGACTTTGTTTTTCCCGGTTGACTGGGCTGCGCGCGCATGGGTGCCGTGACGTACCCCAATCCGCAGGTCCAGCAACTGCTCCGCGACCACTTCGTCGCCGTGCAGTTCAACGTGGCCGAGCCCACTCCTGACTTCACGGAAATCCTCCGTGCTTCGCGGCCGCTGTGGGGACCGACCTTCATTTTCCTGGACGCATCCAAGGCCGAACTGCGACGCAGCGTGGGCTACGTGCCCCCGGCCGACTTCCTCGCCGAGCTCACACTGACCCTGGGGTTCTGGAACTTGCTGCATGCACGGCCCGCCCAGGCCTATGAGCACTTCCACTCGGTGGCGCGGCGCGAACCCGCAAGCAAGATGTCGCCGGAGGCGCTTTTCTGGACCGGATGCGCCGCCTACCGTCGCGATGGCTCCAGCAAAGAGGAGAAGCTCGCCGCCCTGAGTCCGTGGTGGCTCGAGGTGATGCAGCGCTTCCCGGAAAGCACCTGGGCGGATCGGGCTTCCGCGATCCTGCCGTTGCCGCCCACGGCGAGATAACGAGCGCCAGGAATGTGGATTCGAGCGCAAGAACCGGATAGCGCATGGATCTGCTTCCCGGCTAGGGTGGGCGCCACATGAGCGATTGCCTTACTACCCCCAAAGCGGTGTTGGCAACCGACCGTCCTCTGGCGGATTGGAGGACGGCGGCTGCCCTCGCGGTGACCCTGCTGCTGTGGGCCTCGGCCTACGTGGGCATCCGCGCCGGATTGAAGGGCTACGCGCCCGCCGAACTGGCCTTGCTGCGTTATCCGGTGGCCTCGACGGCGCTCGGCGCCTATGCGCTCGCCGCCGGAATCCGCTTTCCGCCTCGTCAATACTGGGGACGCATCGCACTCACGGGATTTCTCGGCTTCACCGTCTACAACCTAGCGCTGAACACGGGGGCCACGCGGGTCACCGCCGCTTCCGCCAGCTTTGTCGGAAACACCGTCCCCGTTTTCAGCGCGCTGGCCGCCGTGATCTTCTTGGGCGAACGCCTGCGCCCCACGGCCTGGGCGGGCATTCTTGTTAGTTTTTTGGGAACGGCCGTAATCGGCGCCGGAGAAGGGGGCGGCGGTTTGCGTCTGGAACCTGCCGTTCTTCTGGTACTGGTGGCGGCGCTGGCGCAGTGCGCCTTTTTCATCCTGCAGAAGCCGTTGCTGGCGCGCATGAGCGCGCTGGAGTACACAGCCGCGGCGCTGTGGGCAGGAACGCTGTTTCTGCTTCCCGCCCTGCCCGATCTCGTCAGCCGTTTGCCCCGCGCCCCTGTCGCCGCTACGCTGGCCGCGGTTTACCTGGGCGTGTTTCCTGCCGCCGTGGGATTCGTCACCTGGGCCTACGTGCTGGCCCGCCTACCGGTAGCCCGTACCACCAGCTTCCTTTACTTGGTGCCGCCCTTGGCGACGCTCATCGGATGGCTGTGGCTGGGCGAGCTGCCATCCTGGCTGTCGCTGGTGGGCGGCGGCATCGGAATCCTGGGCGTGGTGCTGGTGAATCGCAGAAGTTCGTCGCCCACCCAACCCTCCGCTCCGGAGGATCAGAAATGAAAACTGCTCCAGCCAGGAGAGTGGGTGAAGTGGAAGGCCGCACCATGACCGGAGATTGGTGGGCGCGTGGGTTGAAAATAAGTCTGCGTCGCAACCGGGGGGTGCTTCCGTCTAAATATCCGGCGAAAGGGGCAGCCTTGAGGCGGAGACGATCGAAGGTGCACGGCGTGCTGGCGCTGGCCGCCCTGGCGCTGCTTTTAGGGGATGCGCTCGCGGCCTCGGTTCCTCGTCTTGAAATTCCCCGGGTCGAACGGCCGCCCGCGCTCGAGGACTTCGAGGGCATGCGCCCAGGTTCGGAAGTGGCCAAGCGGATGGCGAAGGTGGAGGGCTTCCTGCAGCGCGTCCCCACCGACGGCGCTCCGGTCAGCGAGCGCACAGAAGTCTATCTGGGCTACGACCAGCAGCATCTCTACGCCGTGTTCGTATGTTTCGACCGCGAGCCGGGCAAGATCCGGGCGCGCATGAGCACGCGCAACGAAATCTTCAGCGACGACTTCGTCACCATCCAGCTCGACACCTTCCGCGACCAGCGCCGCGCCTACGTCTTCGGCGCCAACCCGCTGGGCATCCAGGGGGACGCCATCTGGGTGGAGGGCGTGGGCTTCGACCAGAGTTTCGACGCCGTGTTCGACACCCGCGGCAAGCTCACCGCGGAAGGTTACGTGGTTTGGATTCGAGTGCCCTTCAAGAGCATGCGCTTCCCCGCGAGCCCGCGCCAGACCTGGGGCATCCTGCTCACCCGCGACATCCCCCGCGGCAGCGAGGAGAGTTTCTGGCCGCAGTACACTTTGCGCCTCGAGGGCCGCCTGCACCAGATGGCCACTCTCGAGGGCTTGGAGAACGTCTCTCCCGGCCGCAACATTCAGATCCAGCCCTACGGCGTTTTTCGCGGGTTCTCGCGCGAGCTCGACCTGCGCGAGCCCTCCTCACCCTCCTTCACCTCCCGCGCCGCTCAGGGCGACGGCGGGGTGGACGCCAAGTTCGTGCTCAAAGACGCCCTGGTACTCGATGTCACCGTCAATCCCGACTTTAGCCAGGTGGAGTCCGACCAGCCCCAGGTCACCACCAACCAGCGCTTCGAGTTGTTCTTTCCCGAGAAACGGCCCTTCTTCCTGGAAAACGGAAGCTACTTCGACACCCCTATCCCTTTGCTCTTCACCCGCCGCATCGCCGACCCGCAATTCGGCGTGCGCCTCACCGGCAAGCTGGGGAAGTGGTCGGTGGGAGCGCTGGCCGCGGACGACCAGTCGCCGGGCAAGCTGGCCGCGCCCGGCAGCGCGTTCTCCGGCGAGCGCGCCTTCTTCGGAGTGTTGCGCGTGAACCGCGACCTGTGGGCGCAGTCCTCGCTGGGCATGATCTACACCGACCGCGAGCTGGCCGGAGGCTTCAATCGCGTGGGCGGCCTCGACGGCCGCTTCAAGCTCCATCCCAACTGGGTCACCGGCTTTCAGGCGGTAGCCAGTTCCACGCGCTTCCCCGACGGTACTCAAATCGGCGGCCCGGCCTGGGACTTCTTCCTGCGCGGCAACGGCCGCCACTTTCTCTACGACTTCACTTTCGACGACCGCAGCCGGAACTTCCGCACCGATGCCGGCTTCGTCCCCCGGACTGACATCCGCCACCTTGCGCAGACCACCGAGTACTGGTTCCGGCCGGAGGGCACGGTTACCGCCTGGGGTCCGCGCCTGTTCGCGGAAACCATCCTCGACCACCAGGGAACCATGCTGTTCTGGGCGGCCATTCCGCGGGTTACCTGGAACTTTTCCCGCCAGACCAGCCTGCGGCTCAGCTATGCCTTCGGCGGAGAGCGGCTGCGTCCCCAGGATTTCCCCGGACTCACGCGCGACCTGTATCACCCTATCGCCAATGGCGGCATTGTCTTCGAGACCAGCTTTTTCTCCTGGCTGTCCGTGCGCGCCTTCTCCACCATCGCCGGCACGGGCATCAACTTCGTGCCCGCCTCCGGCCAGTTGCCCGACCTGGAGAACCAATACGTGGGCGACTTCGGCGTTACCCTGCGGCCCACCACCCGCCTGGTCATTGATAACAGCTACCTGGTCACCCGTTTCACCCGCCGCCAGGGAGGCGAAAACATCTTCAACAACCACATCCTCCGTTCCCGCTGGAACTACCAGTTCACTCCCAGGTTGTCCGCCCGCTTGATCGCCCAGTACGACGCCGTGCTCGCGAGCCCCAGCTTCACCTCGCTCCCCACGCGCAAGAACTTCAACGCCGACTTCCTCATCACCTACCTGGTCCATCCCGGAACAGCGGTGTTTGTGGGCTACAACTCCAACGTGCAGAATCTCGACCGCTCGCTCACCGTCACTCCCGACGGCCTGCTGCGCACCCGCAACCGCTTCCTCAACGACGGACGGCAGTTCTTCGTCAAGGTGTCCTATCAGTTCCGCTTTTAGTGCCGGCGCGGCCCGGACGCCCTCGGCCGGGCTGACACGCGGTGGTTCGTCCCGCCCAGCGAAATGTGGATCGAGGGCGCAGGAAGTAGCATCAGATTGAATTCGGAGATGAACATGATTTTCTTTCGATCTTTAGTCATCCCTCACCGTGGCCGGGATTTCGAAATCTCCTGCTTCCTCCGGCCTGGCAAACAGCACACGCTGGTCTATCTTCACGGCCTGGGATCCACCAAGTACGACTTCTGGGAAGCCACCGGCCAGGCGGGACTCGCGGACGCCACTCTGCTGGCCTTCGACTTTCCGGGCAGCGGCGGTTCCAACTATTTCGAGGATCTGCCCCTAGGAATGGACGACCTGGTGGAAATCACGCACAAGGTCGTACGCTCTTTGGAGCTCGACGACCTGACCCTAATCGGGCACAGCATGGGCGGACTGGCGGCGATCATGTTTGCACTCCGTTATCCCGCTTTGGTGCGGCGCCTGGTGAGCGTGGAAGGCAACTTGGCACCGGAAGACTGCTTCATCTCCCGCGCCACCGCCGTGCTTTCCCTGCAAGAGTTCACGGAGCGAAATTTCCCGCTCGAACTGCAGAAGCGGTTTGCCCCCTCGCCCTGGCTCGGCGCCCGGCTCTATGCCGACCGCTTTCGCAGGCAGGTTGCTCCCCGCGCATTTCACCACTACTGCCGCTCCATCGTGGAACACTCCGACAGCGGCAAGTTGCTGCCCGCCTTCCTGCAACTCCAGCGGCCCCGGCTCTTCCTATACGGGTCTGCCAACCGGCAGCTTTCCTATCTTCCCCAACTCAGGTCGCACGGCATTTCGGTGGTCGAGGTGCCAGGCAGCCATTGGCTGGTTCAGGACAGCCCCGGACTCTTCTACTCCGCCCTGCAAGAATTCCTTGCGGCCGACGGCGAGCCCGCTCCCGGCGCAACACTACGTGCCGAATGGGCTTTCAATCTGCATGATGCCACTCAGGGGATTCCCCGGGAACTCGCAGAGGGTGTGAATACGCGCATTTTTCCGGGCGACCATGCCATGCTGTC
>CAZXVY010000113.1:0-8014 GCA_964644115.1 uncultured Terriglobales bacterium | reverse complement strand
CACCATGGAATCCCTGCTCACACTGCCCGGCGTCGCCCGCAAGACCGCCAACGTTGTCCTGGGCACCTGGTTCAAGAGGGCCGTGGGCGTAGTGGTAGACACGCATGTGCACCGCATCACGCGGCGTTTGGAACTGACCCGCGAAGAGGATCCCGTAAAAATCGAGCAGAATCTCATGCGCGTGATTCCGCAGGAGCGCTGGATTGCTTTTGCGCATCAGCTCATCTGGCACGGGCGCAAGCTCTGCGTGGCGCGCAATCCGCGCTGCGCCGACTGCTCCCTCGAGCCCCTCTGCCACGCCGCCGACAAGACCTGGTCCACCGTGGAAAAGCACAAGGCCGCGCGCTGATTGGATGGCGTGACCGCCCGTCTCCGCGTGGCGTTTTCGGGCATTGCCAAGAGCCCACGAAAAACTCGGACTCACGCCTTGATTTCGGAGGGGCACGCCTGAAGGCGTGCCGTGTCGTCAGTTCCTTTGGAATTGTCATCCCGAGCGAGTCCGACCGAGCCCCGCTTGTTGGGGCGGAGGGAGGGCGAGTCGAGGGATCTTGGTTTTGCTTCTGAAATGTTTTGCCTCACCCGTTGCTGGACCGACTTCACCATCGCCTTTGCCAATCCCGGCATGGTGTACTCCCGCGCCTCCACGTGTGCCCGCAAGCCGAGCTCGCGCAACGTTGCTGAGGTCACGGGCCCAATCGAAGCCAGCTTCACGCCAGCGAGCCTCGCCCGGCCCCTCGTCCCCAGGAGGGCTACGAGATTCCGCGCCGTGGAGGAACTGGTAAAAGTAATGAAATCCGGCCTGCGGTTTGGACCTTTCAACGCCGCACGCAGGCGCGATGCGCAGCCTTTCGGCGCCCTAATTCGATAGGCCGCAAGCACGTCCACCCGCGCACCCGCCCGCCGCAGCAAGCGCGGGATCACATCCCGCGCGATGGCGGCGCGCACCAGCAGCACGCGCTTGCCCTTCACGCGCCGCCGCAACGCTCGCACCACCGCCTCGGCCACATACTCGCGCGGCATCACCTCCACCCACAGCCCGCGCTCCTCAATTGCGCTGCGAGTTGCCGGCCCGATGGCGGCGATGCGCAAACCCTGAAGCTGGCGCAGTGGGAGTTTCAACTTCCGCATCCGCAGCATCAGCGCTTCCACTCCATTCACGCTGGTCAGGATCAGCCACTCGTAGTCAGCGAGAGTTCCCAGGGCGCGGTCCAGCGCGCGATAGGAACGCGGAGGGCGAACCTCGATGGTGGGGACTTCCATCACGCGTGCGCCCAGCCGCCGCAGCTCGCGCGACAGCCCACCCGCCTGCCGCCGCGCGCGCGTTACCAGGACACGCTTGCCCGCGAGCGGCCGCCGTCCCGCAGCCTCTGCTCTCATGGCTGCTGCGGCGCCGCCGCTTCCCTTCCGTAGACCTCGCGAAGAATCCGGTCGGCGCCCCGGGAAAGCAGTACTTCCGCAACCGATCGCCCCAGCGCTTCCGGGTCATCTCCAGACCGCGATTCGCGGAGCAGCTCAGAACCATCGGGCCGCGCCACCACCGCCGCGAGCCGCAGGGTTCCAGATGCGGCTTCCGCGTAGGCCCCGATGGGAACCTGGCAACCTCCTCCCAGGCCGCGCAGCAGCGCCCGCTCGCAGAGTGCAGCCCGCCGCGAGGGCGCATCGTCGAGAAAGGAAACGTATTCGCGAGTCGCTGCGTCGCCGGCGCGGATCTCCACCGCCAGGGTTCCCTGTCCCGCCGCCGGGCACATGGTCTCGACGGAGAACACTTCCCGCACCAGTTCGGTCCGCCTCAGCCGTTTCACTCCCGCCGCTGCCAGAATGATGGCGTCGAACTCGCCCGCTTCCAGCTTGCGCAGCCGCGTATCCACATTGCCGCGCAGCGGATGCACGTTCAGGTCCGGTCGCAACGCCTTCAGTTGCGCTTCCCGGCGCAGGCTGCTGGTACCCACGCGCGCGCCCTGCGGAAGCTCCGCCAGCGCGCCGAATCTTTGCGACAGGAACGCATCGCGCGCATCCTCGCGGGGCAGCACCGCGGCCAGCTCGAAGTTGGCCAAGAGGTCCGTGGGCAGGTCCTTCAAGCTGTGCACCGCCAAGTCCACCCGGTTCGCGGCCAGCGCTTCCTCAATCTCTTTGATGAACATGCCCTTGGTCCCCACTTTGGCGAGCCTGACTTCTGTGATCTTGTCGCCGGTGGTCTTGATCGTCTCGATGGTGACCTGGTGTCCGCGCGTGCGCAGAAGCTGGGCGACGTGCTCGGCCTGCCAGAGCGCCAGTTGCGATCCCCGGGAACCGATGCGCAGCCGGGCCATTCACTCTTTCTTGGGGCCGGAGGCTCCGCCGCGCTTCTCGTCGCCCAGGTTGAACAACCGCCGGAGCACCTCCACCAGGGTGGTGGATTCCGGCTGCGCGGCTGCGCTTTTCAGCGTGGTTATGGGCGTGTGCAGGATCTTGTTCACGATGCCGCGCGTCAGCACTTCCAGGGCCAGCTCCTGGTCCGGGGTAAGCCGGCCCAGCCGCCCTCGCGCGCGGTCCACTTCCGCCTGCCGGATGGTTTCCAGGTGCTCCTGCAAGGACACGATGGTGGGGATCACCTTCAGCGTCTCCAGGCGCGCGGCAAAACGCTCCACCTCGGTGTCCACGATCACCTCAGCGCGTTCGGCTTCCCGCCGCCGGTCGTCCACGTGCCCCGCCACTACCGACTGCAGGTCGTCAATGTCGTAGACGAACATGCCTTCCAGCTTGGCCATCTCCGGGTCCACGTCCCGGGGCACGGCGATATCAATGAAGAACATGGGACGGTTGCGCCGCCGCCCCAGGAACAATTCACCGTGCTCGCGGCGGAAGATGTGGTGCGGCGCGCCCGTGGAAGTGATCACGATGTCGGCGCGGTCCGCGGTCTCGTAGAGTTCTTCGAACAGGATGGCTCGCCCGGCAAATTTCCCGGCCAGTTCCACTGCCCTCTCGTGGGTACGATTTGCCACAAAGACAGCGCCCGCCCCATGGGCCAGCAGGTGCCGGGCCGCCAGTTCGCTCATCTTGCCCGCGCCCACCAGGAAAACCTGTTTGCCGGCCAGCGATCCGAAGATCTTGCGCGCCAGCTCCACCGCCGCCGACGCCACCGACACCGCCGAGCTGCCCACCGCGGTTTCCGTGCGCACCCGCTTGGCCACGGTGAACGCGCGCGTGAGCAGTGCGTCCAGTTGGGAGTGCACCGCGCCCACCGCGCGCGCCACCGCGTAGGCCTCCTTCACCTGGCCCAGGATCTGCGGCTCTCCCACGATCATCGAGTCCAGGCTGGCGGCCACCCGGAACACGTGCCGCACCACTTCCTGGTCTTCCCGTTCATACAGGTGGGGCGCATACGCGGACGCATCCACTCCAAAGTACTCCCCCAGAAACGAGCGCAGATCGGCCCGGCCGTTTTGCACCCGGGTGAGCAGTTCCACGCGGTTGCAGGTGGAAAGCACCAGGGCTTCCGCCACACCCGGATGTCCGGCCAGGCGCCGCGTGGCCTCCGCCAGGCGCGACTCCGGGATCGCCAGCCGCTCGCGCACTTCGACGGGTGCGGTCCGGTGGTTTACGCCAAGGAGTTGGAAATTCATGGCAGGATGCGGTGGACCTCGCTGAAGTAGTTGGCCGCCCACGCGCTTACCGCCACTACAAATCCGGCCGCGGAAAGAAAAGCAGCGCGGCGCCCCCGCCAGCCCGCGCTCCACCGCGTGTACAGCAGCACCACGTAGAGCGCCCACAGCACCAGCGACAGCACGATCTTGGGATCCAGCAGGAACGCTGCCCCGAAGCGTTCGCCGGCGATCACCGACCCCGCCGCCAGGCCCAAGGTCATGAAGGGAAAGCCCAGCAGCAGCGACCGGTATCCGATCTCGTCAATCACTTCCAGCGCGGGCAGGCGCGAAAACACTCCCTCCCGCCGCGACTTCAGGCTGCGCTCCTGCAGCAGGTAGAGCAGGCTGGCCGCAAAGCTCAAAAACAGCGCCGCGTATCCCGCGAAGATCAGGGCGATATGCGTGAACACCCATCCGCTGCGCAACAGCGGAGAATCAAACTGCGGCGGCTGCTCTCCCACGGCCGCGAACAGGGTGAGCAGGAACACCAGGGGAAACACGAAGATTCCCGGAGCGCTGGTCTGGTAACGCAGCGAGACCACAAGGAAGAACCCCATGATCAGGAAGGCCAGCAGCGATTCGGAGTGGTAGATGGAGGCCGGCGTCAGGTGGCCGTTGGCCATGGCCGCTTCCGCCAGCGACACGAAGTGGAACACCACACCCACTCCGATCGCCGGCAGCGTGATGCGCGCCAGCACCCGCGCCCGGCCGGTGAGCGTGAGCAACGCATACACCAGCCCCAGGCCGTAGAAAACCAGCGCTACTCGTAACCACAGGAGAGGCATGATGAACCACCGATTATACAAGCCTGGCGCAGGGCGCTGGATTGCCGATTGACGATTGCTGATTGACCATTGAGAATTGTCTTTCAATCTCCAATCGGCAATCATCAATCGTCAATTTCCTATGCCTCGTCGGGTCAAGACCTACACCGGGGAAACCGGATACGTTTACCAGTACTCCTTCGTGGGCCAGCGCCCGGCCTTGGCCGCCGACCCCGAAGCGCCTGCCCAGGAGTACGTCTTCGACGCCACCTCGGACCGCAAGATCACCTTCGCCGTGAGTGTTTTTCTGAAGCCCGAGGCCTTGGCCGCCTGGGCCCGGACGCATGGCCGGGAACTCACCCCTTCCGAACAGTACGCCGCCGCCAAAATGCGCCTGCTGCGCGGCTTTGACGAGGTGGAGAACATGCGCGACCACGGCCGCCGTCTCCTGGTCCACGGCGAAAACGTGGAGTCGCTGCTCGCCCCCTTGTCGCTCGGCTGACCTGCGGACATAGCCGGATGGAGTAGTGTGCGGAAAACTAATCGTTTTGGTACACGCTGAGCTGCTAGACCCAAGTTGCCAGCAGCGTGGCCCGAGGACGAGAATTGAACCCATGCTACGCCCCGGCCAGCAGGTCCGCGTCAATCTTGCCGGCATGCAGGTGGGCTCGGTCCTCTTCCACGCCGCCGTCACAGACGCCGTGGGTACTATCGTCCGCCAGGCATCCGAAGATCCTCCCAAGTACTTGGTGAAGCTCCTATTTTCCTTTCGCGGTGTGGATGAGGTGGAAGTACCCGAACACCGGATCATCGCCAAGTGACGGCTCCTGGGCAGCCTTGACGGAGGGTTGTGACTTCGGCTTGTCCCGAAAGACAACGATTGTGGCTCTACGCTTTGCTGCCTTTGCAGATGTAATACGTGCCTAAAGAAATGTGTTTCGCCTGGTCCATTTGACGCTGGATGCGTCTCTAAGAGCGGAGGTGGGTCTGGGCCACGCTCTGTGCGGACTACCACGATCGCATGGCGGGGGAGTGGAGGCACACGTGACCGTTGAAAAGATTTCCGCAGTTACCCTTAAGGTGGCCAGTATGCCGACCTCCGTGCCGTTCTACAGGGATCTTCTGGGCATGGAGATCGTCCACGGCGGCGAAGGCGCCTATTTCTCGTCGCTCCGCACAAGAGACGGGAAAGATCCGATTCTCAATCTAGAACAGGGCGATCCTGTTACCCAGTGGGGGCGGCTGATCTTCCACGTTTCCGATGTTGATAGGTTCTGGTCATACCTGAAGGAAAAAGGACTGCGTCCGGAGTTCCCGCGAGACGCTTCATGGGGCGAGCGATATTTTCACATGCGCGATCCAGATGGCCACGAGTTGTCGTTTGCACATCCGATCTAGCAGTCTTCCAATAGCTGTATGAACTCATCTGGGGCGAGGAGAAGCTTGCGAAGGTACTCGCGCAACATTGGTTGGCGCAGGTTGTCTCGGGGATGGGGTTCCCGGAATGAAACAACATTTGGGCTACGTCTCGGGTTAAAGAACGATCTTGACGAACCCGGCTTCGCCTTTTGGGCGGTATAGCCGAGCTTCCGGAGAACGCGGACGAAACGTCTCCAGGGAACCTGAGTGGGTAGGCCAGACATTACTTAGAATTAGAACACACGCTTCCTTTAGAGCAAACAAAGCAACGTCCAGGCTGAGAGGAGAGCCGCTCGAGCTCAACAAAAGCTTAGAATAGAGCCAGGAGAGCGCTTATGGCATACGTTATTGCCGAGCCCTGTATCGGGACAAAAGACACGGCGTGTGTAGACGCGTGTCCGGTGGATTGCATTCATCCCAAGAAGAACACGGCCTACGAGGACGGCCGGCCGGGCTTTGACGAAGTCGAGAAGCTCTACATCGATCCCGTGGAATGTATTGATTGCGGTGCCTGTGTGCCCGTCTGCCCGGTTACAGCAATCTTCGCCCTAGATGATCTGCCGGAAAAGTGGCGTCACTATGCCGAGATCGATGCCAGTTACGTGGTGGCAGGGAAGTTTCAGCCCGACAAGTTCAAGAAATGAGGCGGTCGCTTCGTAGCCCGCCCACGAGGAAGGAGGTCATCATGGCCCAGTTTATAAAGGTCGGAACCATAGCTGAATTGGAGGACCTAGAGACAGGAAAGCTTGTGGAAGCCGGCGGCCAGAGCATCGCCATTTTTAACTTGGGCGGGAGCTTCTCTGCCATTGAGAATACATGCCCTCACCGAGGAGGACCTTTGTCACAGGGCATGATGGCAGGGGAGGAGGTTATCTGCCCCTGGCATGGTTCCCGCTTCAACGTGAAAAGTGGCGCCGTCATAACCCCACCCGCCCTACAAGGCGTGAAGAGCTTTCCAGTCCGGGTCACGGGGAATGATGTGGAAGTTGAAATCGACTAACGAACACGTGTGCTTCCTCCCTGGCCGGCCTACTTCGCCACCCGCATCCGGGGCGCCGCGCGTGCCGCTACGTGATCTGCATTAAAATCTTGAAGCTTAAAAGAGCCTGCCGCCGAGTCCCTGGATCTAATTTGGCAGAGTTCTCAAATCGCTGCTAGGCAAGAGAATGCCTACGGTAGACACAAACCGACTGAAAGGTAACTTTGGTGCCGCTTACGTCTCCGCAACTCTTAGCAGCGAATGTTTGGTTCGGCCGGTCGCCGTGGACACTGACGTCGGCGTCGACCTCTACTGCGAGACGATCGAGGATGGCAGCCCTTTCCTTCATTTCTGGGTACAAGTAAAAACGGGAGCGCAGTGCCGAATTTCAGAGAAACGTGACTCAGCCACTTGTTCTTTTGGTGTTCAGCATCTGCTTTATTGGAATCGGCAACCAGTTCCAGTTTTTGCTGCACTCGTGCCCGTGGATTGGCCCGTCCTTGAGAATCCGACAATTTATGTCATAGATGTTACTTCGCAACTCGTGCTTGGTGGCGTGCCTCAGGGTAGTGACACTGTCACCCTTGCAAGCAACTACATCTGGAGACCTGGTAATCGCGAGGACGTGAAGACGTTTCTTCAGGATGCCGTGAAAGCGAGTCAGGCACGCCTCCAGTGCAAGAACGGAGTCGTGGCATCAATGCCGACACTCCGCCCGAGTTATGAGCACCACGCGCCTCTTGTTCCTGTCAGCAGGTTTAAGGAACCAATTCTGCGCCAAATAAGGGTCACTGCAGCGTTCTCGATTCTCTTTCTTCACCAACTCGGCGAATTGAACCTCGATTCCACCTTCAGGAGAACCTTGGCATCAATAGTCGAGCAGTTTGACGATGACCTTCATTGGGAGAATCACATGGCTAGAGCACTTTCCTATCACGCAGACCGGAACTTTGAACCTGCGGTTAGCTCCTACAGCAGAGCAATCCAATTGATAGAGAATGACCCGAATGTTGCGCATCTTGCGGCTTGGCAGCAAAAAGTCATCGAAGTACGTGAGCTTCTTCAGAAGGCCCAGCGACAAGAAGACCTCTGACAATCTGGGACTCAAGACCTCGCCGACAGCGGGGTGCCCCACCCTTGCGCTCCCGCTTTTGGAGCGACAGGGTGGGAGGGTTTCGACACGTGCCTTCTCATCGTGCCGCCTCCTCCCTCCTGCCCTCCTTCCTCCT
>CAZXVY010000112.1:3084-8017 GCA_964644115.1 uncultured Terriglobales bacterium | reverse complement strand
AAGCGTCCACCGCGGCGGATTAGGAACAGTTGAAGTACTACATCAAGAAAGGGTGCTATGCGAAAGAAAGTAACCATCGTAGGGTCAGGGAATGTCGGGGCGACTACGGCCCACTGGATAGCCTCGAAGGAATTGGCGGACATCGTCCTGATTGACATCATTGAGGGCGTGCCCCAGGGCAAAGGGCTCGACCTGCTCCAGGCCATGCCCATTGAGAAGCGGGACTCGCACGTGCTCGGCACCAACGATTACGCCGACACCGCCAACTCCGACATCGTGGTCATCACCGCTGGCATCCCACGCAAGCCGGGCATGAGCCGCGACGACCTGCTCAACACCAACTTCAAGATCATGCAGGACGTGGTAGGCAAGGTGGTTGCCAACTCGCCCAACTGCATCCTCATCGTGGTTTCCAACCCGCTCGATGCCATGGCCCAGGCGGCGTACAAGATTTCCAAGTTTTCCCGTAACCGGGTAATCGGAATGGCGGGTGTGCTGGATTCGGCGCGCTTTCGCACCTTCATTGCCGCGGACACGGCGACACCATGGTCCCGCTGCCGCGCTATTCCACGGTTGCCGGTATTCCCATCACCGAGCTGATGGACGCGGCCACCGTCCAGCGGCTGGTGGAGCGTACCGCCAAGGGCGGCGCTGAGATCGTCAAATACCTCAAAACCGGCAGCGCCTACTATGCGCCCGCTGCCGCCGTCACCGAAATGGCCGAGGCCATTCTGAAGGACAAAAAGAAAATCCTGCCCTGCGCCGCCTACCTGGAGGGCGAGTACGGCATCAACGGCTTGTTCGTCGGAGTGCCCTGCAAGCTGGGCGCACGCGGCATCGAGAATGTGATCCAGATCAAGCTGACCGCCGATGAACAGGCCGCACTCAAGAAAAGCGCTGAGGCTGTGAAGGAACTGGTGACCGTGATCGGAGTGTAGAGTGATTGATGGTGTCAGGAGTTGAAGACATGGACACTGCAGGACCGGATTCAGGAAAGCCTGAGCAGGGAGCACCATTCCCAGGGGGAGCCGGCGCCAAGTGGGGTTGTTTCGGGATTTCGCTACTAATCTTCCTCGGTGGTACGGCCCTGTGGATTTTCAGACCGGCAGAGTGGGGTATACCGGGAATAGCGTGTTTCGCCATCATGGCGATTGGCTTGACAGGGCTGAAAGCGATGTGGGGCGAGATTCGGGGCAAGAGTGAGTAGCTAGAGCCCCTCGATCCAATACCCAATACCGACGCTTGGTTGGGAACGCGGCGGGTGAATCGGCAAACAAGTAGAACCGGCGAGGAGAGCGCCGAGCTGAACAGTCTTTAGCGCCTCGTCATCCACCGCAACACTCTCAGACCCTTTCGATTCTCACCGAGTTCACCACCACTGCCTTGGCCGGCTTGTCGTTGCGGTCGCGGGGAACGCTGCAGATCTTGTTGGCCACGTCCTGGCCTTCCACCACTTCGCCGAAAATGGTGTGGTCGCCGGTGAGCCAGGTGGTGGCCGCCACGGTGATGAAGAACTGCGAACCGTTGGTGTTGGGGCCGGCGTTGGCCATGGCGAGCTTGCCCGGCTTGTCAAAGCTGTGCAGCGAGCCCTTGGTTTCGTCCTCGAACTGGTAGCCGGGGCCGCCCATGCCGGTGCCCGCAGGGTCGCCTCCCTGGATCATGAAGTTTGGAATGACGCGGTGAAAAACCGAGCCGTCGTACAGCCGGTTGCGGCTCTTCTGTTTCGTCACCGGATGCGTCCACTCGCGGTTGCCCTCGGCCAGGTCAATGAAGTTCTTGACGGTCTTGGGGGCTTCCTTCTCGAACAACCGGCAAACGATTGTGCCTTCCGAGGTTTCCAGGACTGCGTAGGTGCCGGGCTGCCGTGTCATGACGTTCCTTTCGCTGGACTAGGGTTTGGGCTTAACCGGAGCTTTGGCCGCCGCGCTCGGGCGCACGATCGTGATCTTGTTGATCTTTACCGGACGGAAGGGCTTGTCATTGCTGGGGTCTCGAGTCATGCGCGCGATTTTCCGCACCAGCAGCATCGAGGCATCGTCGCACTGGCCAAATATGGTATGGCCGAATCCCTTGGGGACCATACGACGCCCTCGTTGGCAGCCGGCATCGCTGAAGCAGGCGTCCAAGTGCGGCGTGGGAGCCTCGGTGATGAAGAACTGGCTGCCGTTGGTGTTGGGACCGGAGTTGGCCATGGCCAGTCGGCCCGGGCGGTCAAAGCGCAGGGTTGGGACGAACTCGTCCTCGAAGCTGTAGCCGGGGTCGCCAGAGCCGGTACCTGCCGGGTCGCCGCCCTGGATCATGAAGGTCGGAATCACGCGATGAAAAATGGTTCCGTTGTACAGCGGCACACCTTTCTTCTTTGCGCGCGTTACGGGGTTCGTCCACTCCTTGGTTCCTTCGGCCAGCCCCATGAAGTTGGCCACCGTCTTGGGGGCCTCCTTTTCGTAAAGCACGCAGCTCAGATTGCCGGCCGTGGTCTCGATGATCGCCTTGGTGCGTGCCGGAGCAGCCCGCTTCTTCTTCGACTGCGCCAGAGCCGTGGAAGCCACCAGCACAACCACCAAAATTGCCAGGATCTTCGTTCGCATGGTTTCCTTCCAGGCTTCTAATCCGACTTCGTCTTCGTTTTCGACTCGCCCGCCCGCTCCGAGGCGATCTTGCGGCTCACGCGCTCTACCTCGCGGAACACGCGCATGAAGTTCCCGCCCAGGATCTTGTGGATCTGCTCCCGGTTGTATCCGCGCTCGACCAGGGCCGCAGTGATCTTGGGCAGATCGGCGGCGGAGTCAATGCCCTGGGGCAGGGAATCCACGCCATCGAAATCCGATCCCAGGCCCACGTGGTCCACGCCCGCCACCCTGGCGATGTGGTCTATGTGGTCAATCAGCGACTTGAGCGGCGGCCTCGGAACGCGCGCCGCGAACTCCGTGTGCAACTTGTTCTGCTCGCGATAAAAGGTAACGTCATCGGCGTCCGCCAGCCTCGCCTTGAGCGCCTCTTCGGCGGCGTCGCGCTCCTTCTTCAAGGCAGCGTGGCCCTTGCGGAAGTCCTCATCGATGAAAGCGGAGTAGAAGTTCACCATCACCACGCCGCCGTTACGGGACATGGCGCGCAGCATGTCGTCGGACATGTTGCGGGCGTGGCTATTCAGGGCCCGCGCCGAGGAATGGGACGCGATCACCGGCGCCCGGCTGATGGTCAGCGCCCGATAAAAGGTGCGGTCGGAGACGTGAGAAATGTCGACGATCATGCCCAGCCGGTTCATCTCCCGCACCACGTCCTCGCCGAAGTCGGTAAGGCCGTTATGGTGTTTCACGTCCTGGTCATTAAGGTCGCCGGAGGAGTCGGCCCACTCGTTGGTATTCGACCAGGTCAGCGTCATGTAGCGCACGCCCAGGCGGTAGAAATTGCGCAGCAGGCCGAGGTCGTTTTCGATGGCGTGCCCGCCCTCGACGCCCATCAGCACGGCCAGTTTGGGCGGGCTGGCGGCGCGCGCCTTCAGGATGTCGCCCGAGCTGAAAGCCATCATGGAGCGGCTGGGATTGCGCGCCACCTGGCGCAGCGTCGCGTCTATGAGCTGCATGGTGCGGCGGGCGTAGCGGCCTTTGTACCGCTTGGCATCCGGCCAAATGGACATGAACTCCGCCCCCACGTTGCCCGCTTGCGCTGTTTCCAGATCAAAATGCCGACCCGCGGCGCGCGCCCCGGCAGCGAGGTTGAACTGGTCGTTGAAGTACTGCGGCGTGTCGGCGTGCGTGTCCACGATAAGCGCGGAATCATGGATGGCGCGCGCGTCGTCGGCCGCCTGTTTGGGAGCAGTCTGTGCCGAAGCGGTCGCGGCCATCAGGGCGGTGAAGACGAGAAGGTGGGTGCTCAGGGTCATGGGAGATCAACTCCGAAACAGATCCAGAATCGCTTGCCGCATCACCTGGCCGCCGACAGAAGCGATGGCGCGGGTCAGCGGGATGTCCTTGGGGCAGGCCTCGACGCAGTTCTGGGCATAGGCGCAGTCGGCGATGCCGCCGTCGCCCATCAGCGCCGCCAGGCGGTCCTGCTTCAGCACTTTTCCCGTAGGATGCTCGTTGAACAGCGCCACCTGCCCGATGGTGGCCGCGCCCACGAAGCCGGTGGTCTCGTTGAACTGCGGGCACACCTCCATACAGCAACAGCAGGAGATGCAGCGCGAGTAGGGATACGCCTCCTCTTGCTGCCGCGGAAAGATGCGCGGGCCCGAGCCCAGGTCGTAGGTGCCGTCCACCGGCACCCAGGCCTTCACTCGCTTCAGGTTTTCGAACAGCACATTTCGATCCACGGAAAGGTCGCGCACCAAGGGAAACTTGGAAAGCGGCTCCAGGCGAATGGGCTGCTCCAACTTGTCCACCAGCGCCGAGCAGGCCATGCGGGCGCGGCCGTTGATGCGCATGGCGCACGATCCGCAAACCTCTTCCAGACAATTGGCGTCGTAGGTGATGGGCGTGGTGGGCTTGCCCTCGCGGGTGACGGGGTTGGCGGCAATGTCCATCATTGCTGAAATCACGTTCATGCCCGGCTTCCAGGGCAGCGCAAACTCCTCCCACTGCGCCTTGGCTTGGGGGCTGGCCTGGCGTTTGATCTTGAGGACTACCGTTCTCTCTGCCATCGTCCGTCAGTTCTTCTTGTTGGTGTTAATCCCTAACACCTGACAAGCGGTTCGATGTCCGTAGGCTCCGCTGGCGATTGCCAGCACGCCGCCCAGAATCAGCGCTGCCGTCAGCCAACCGCCGAAGATCTCGCGCGCCACAAGGGGGACCGCCAGCAGCACCACGCCGGTCAAGTACGTAGAGAACGCGCCAGGTCGGATTCAGGTTCTTCTCCAAGTGCATCGTCGCCTCCTCACGCCGCGATGTCGTATCGGCGCGGTCGCGGCGGGATCAGCGACGTATCCACCGCTTCA
>CAZXVY010000112.1:0-2984 GCA_964644115.1 uncultured Terriglobales bacterium | reverse complement strand
CGCGATGTCGTATCGGCGCGGTCGCGGCGGGATCAGCGACGTATCCACCGCTTCAAACTCGAAGCGGGGTTCGTCGGCGTCGGCCGCGAAATGCGCCTTGGTTGTCTTCAGAAAGTTAGCATCGTCGCGCTCAGGGAAGTCCGGCTTGTAGTGCGCCCCCCGCGACTCGTTGCGCAGCGCCGCTCCCTGGGCAATGACGCGCGAAAGCTGCAGCATGTTGTAGAGCTGCCGCGCAAACACCACCGAGGTGTTCGCCCACTGGCTGCGGTCGCTGAGGTTGATGCGGGCGAACCGCCCCAGCAGGTCGCACAGCTTGGCGTCCGTCTCTTGCAGGGCCTTGTTGTAGCGGATGACGGTGCAGTTGCGCGTCATCAGCTCGCCCATCTCGCGCCACAGGCGAAAGGGGTTCTCGCTGCCGTCGGATTTCATTAGGCGTGCGTTGATCTCGCCCTGCCGTTTTTTCTCCAGGTCGAACACACCATTGCTCACCGCCTCCGACGACTTGGCCAGCGACTTGGCGTAGGCCATGGTCGCCGGGCCCGCCACGAAGCCTCCCCAGATGCAGGAGATGAGCGAATTCGCCCCCAGGCGGTTGGCGCCATGATAGGCGTACTCGCACTCGCCCGCCGAATAGACGCCGGGGATGTTGGTGGACTGCTTGCTGTCCACCCACAGTCCCCCCATGGTGTAGTGCATGCCGGGGAAGATCTTCATGGGCACGGTGCGCGGATCGTCGCCCACAAACTTCTCGTAGATCTCCAGAATTCCCTCCAGCTTGCGGTCGAGGATGGCGCGGTCAATGTGGGTCAGGTCGAGGTAGACCATAGGCTTTCCGTCAATCCCCAGCCCGTGCTCGAAGACCACCTTGTGGATGGCCCGCGTGGCCACGTCTCGCGGCACCAGGTTGCCGTACTTGGGATACCACTCTTCCAGGAAGTAAAAGCGCTCGGCCTCGGGGATGCTTTTGGGATCACGGTTGTCGCCCGGCTTCTTGGGAACCCAGACGCGTCCGCCCTCGCCGCGCGCCGACTCCGACATCAGCCGCAGCTTGTCCTCGCCGGGAATCGAAGTCGGATGAACTTGAATAAACTCTCCGTTGGCGTAATAACAGCCCTGCTGGTAAAGCGCGCTCTGGGCCGAGCCGGTGCACACCACCGAATTGGTGGACTTGCCGAAAATGGCGCCGATGCCGCCGGTGCAGATGATGATGGCGTCCGCCGGGAAGGTGCGTACTTCCATGGAGCGCAGGTCCAGGGCGCAGATGCCGCGGCCCACGCGGTTGGAGTCCAGCACCGCCGAGAGGAACTCCCAGTGCTCGTACTTTTGCACCTTGCCTTCCGATTCGAAGCGCCGCACCTGTTCATCCAGCGCGTATAGCAGTTGCTGGCCGGTGGTGGCCCCGGCGAAGGCGGTACGGTGGTAAAGCGTACCGCCGAAGCGGCGGAAGTCGAGCAGGCCCTCGGGTGTGCGGTTGAAGGTGACGCCCATGCGGTCGAGCAGGTCAATGATGCCGGGAGCGGCGTCGCACATGTCCTTCACCGGCGTCTGGTTGGCCAGGAAGTCTCCGCCGTAAATAGTGTCGTCGAAGTGCTTCCAGGTGGAGTCACCTTCGCCTTTGAGGTTCTTGGCGGCGTTGATGCCGCCCTGGGCGCACACCGAATGCGAGCGCTTCACCGGCACGATGGAGAACAGGTCCACGTGCCCGCCCATCTCCGCGATCTTGATTGCGGCCGACAGGCCGGCCAAGCCTCCGCCCACCACGATGATGTTGGGGCTTTTCGCCATGCCCAGCTCAGATGCCCAGGAACGTAGACCAGATTACCGACGCCAGAGGCTGCCGCGGCCACAGCAGAAACGACCGCACCGTCATCAGCCACACCGTCAGGAAGACGATGGCCATGGCAAAACAGGCATAGCCGAAGCGCTGCCGCGCCCGCTCGCCTACCGTGATGCCCCACTTGGCGGCGAACAGCCATACTCCGTAGCTGAAGTGCCAGGTGGCGGCCACGATCCCCACTACGTAAAAGGCCAGCACCCACGGGTTCTCAAAAGCAAGCTGCACCTTGCCGAAAGCCGCTCCGGGATGGTCAATCAGATGAACCCCGCTGAAACGCATCTCCCAGGTGTGGAAGGCCATGTAGGCGAAGGCAATCCCGCCCGTCCAGCGCTGCGCGGTGTACATCCAGTTGCCGGTCCACGGATAGTCGCCTACGTTGGATTCTCCGCGAAACCAGATGTAAAAACCGTACAGCCCATGAAACAGGATGGGTAGAAAGATAAACGTAGTTTCAATCACCAGCAGGAACGGGAACCCTACCAGGAACTCCACCTGCTTGGCGTACGCCTTGGGCCCGTTGGTGGCGAAGGCGTTGGACACCATGTGCTCGATCAGGTAGAAGCCGACGGGAAAAATTCCGCTCAGCGAGTGCAGGCGCCGCAATAGAAAGTCGTGGCCTTGGCCCGCCCGCAGAGGGGCCACGCCGGCAGCGACGCGAGATGCCGGGGGCGGGGCGGGGGGAGCGGCCGTAGTCGCCATTCCGAGAGAGTTCTCCTGGGAAAGTCCACAACGACTGCCAAACTATTGATTATCTTTTCCGCTGCGCAGGGAAGTCAAGGAAGGCCGGTGCCCGGCAGTGGTGCAGGCTGAAACTGCACAAGTGCCCGGCGCTCCAGGTGACATTCCGGCCGCACAGTTTGTCTACACGCTGACACTGGATATAATGAACAACCCGGAGCCTCAGGAGGACCTGCCATGGCCACACCCGTGATGACCTTCAATCTGATCGCCACCGAGTGCGAAGCCGAAGGGCTGACCCCCAAGAACGGGGAGAGAATCGGCGCCGAGCTGGTGAAAACATTCACAGTGAACAGCGACGAAGTGGGCATCATGCGCATCGAGAAGCAGAGCCTGGTGTTCGTGTATCCCTCGAAGCTCCATAGCGTGGGCAGCATCCCGCTGAACAACAAAGAATCGGTGGCCTCGC
>CAZXVY010000111.1:7696-8024 GCA_964644115.1 uncultured Terriglobales bacterium | reverse complement strand
GAGACCGTCCGTTTAACCCCATCCTGCTTCTGAGTCCGTTTTTCTCCGCTTCTCCTTCACCCGCGAAGGCACTGCGTCTTGATCTTCTACGAAACCTGCCGCGGAATGGTTCCGCGGCGTCCGATCCAACTTGCGTCGGAGTATTGGACGCAGCCTCGGCAGCAACGTAAGCGCCAGGCGCCGCTGCCTACTCAGACGCAGGTTGTGACGGCTGCGTCGGTCGATTGGGAGCATCCCAGGTCGGATTCGTCCCACGATTCCGGTGTCTTGTCCCAGGTGCGTCTTGCCGCGCGGTGCGCAGCACCCCGGCCGAGAAGGCCGTGGCTAC
>CAZXVY010000111.1:0-7686 GCA_964644115.1 uncultured Terriglobales bacterium | reverse complement strand
TACATCGTGCTCGATTACGACGATGCGCTGGCCGTGGCTACGCGGGCCGGGAGTGGCTGCGGTAGTACTCCAGGGCCGCGCTCCAGGACGAAAGCCGAAACAGCCAGCGCAGCCAGAACAGCGCCTGGGCCACGAAAAACCAGAGGAGGATGGTGGCTGGGCTGTCCTGCGGAGAGTAGCGGGCGAACACGGCGTAGGCCGTGATGGTCAGAGCAGTCAGCGAGCCCAGGCCCAACTCGATGAAAAGCACAGACGGCAAATGGCGGAGCACGAAGCCGGCCGCCTGCCCCAGCGCGGCCAGCGTGGACTCGCGCTGGCGCACCACGATGTCGGCGCGCGCGTACTCCAACACCAGGTTCACCAGCATCGCAAAAGCAAGCAGCAGCGTGACCCGCACCAGGTTAAGGCGAAAGTGCCAGACTTCGCGAGTGGAGTCCTCGAACCAGCGCGCGAGTTGCCGGACGGCAAGGTCGTTCCAAATCCAGAAGACCAGAAAATAGAGTGCCGAAGCAATCAGCGCCAGCCGGACGAAGCGGGTGAAGTACTTTCCCATACCCCGCCCGAAAGCATGCAGGCGCGCGCCTTCTCCGCCGGCAAACACTTCGTAGGCGCCGGCGGAGAGCACGGTGTTCAGCGCCAGGAACAGGACGCCGGCATAAACGATGGCGATGGAGAAGCTCTTGAGGAAGGCCTCGTAGGCGATCTGAAATTCGGTGAGCCAGGCGGCGCTGAAGTCGCGCGCCAGTTCTTCGCCCACCGCACTGCGCCCCACGTGGTCGGCGATAGCGGAATGCATGGGCGCGGCCACGGCTGCGGCCAGCAGCAAATGGCATCCGTAGAACAGGAAGACCATCCACTTGGCGCGCCAGGTGGCGGCGAGGCCCGACGAGATGGCGCGGAATGCGGTCATCCTCTGAGCCGGCGAGACGCCGGCGCTGCTTACGCAAAAAACGAAAACGCCATCAGCACGTTCTGGAGCCACACCACCCAGCGCAGATACCACTTGTCGGCAGCGAGATGCACGGGCTCAGCCAGCGCGGTATTGTCGGTGCGCGGCACTTCCAGCTTCCACAGGAAGCTGCGATCGATCTCGGCGGAGACGATGCGCGCGCGCCCGGTGTACTTGAATTGGATCCAGCGATACTGGCCGTCCCAGACCTCGGCGGCTTCGCTGCCGTCGGCAAAGCGCACGCGCACCACTACCGGAAAACGCATCTCGCCCAGCCGGCGCACCAGGACTTCGGATTCGATCCGGTCCACGCTTTCCGCGGAACGCAGCTCGGGCTGCCCGGCGCGGTCGAAGAACCCGGCGCGTGCCGGCGCTTGGCCCGAGGTGAACGACACCGAGTAGTTCAGGTGGTCGTTGCCGAACACGGTCTGGTCGAAAAACCATTTCAGGTCGCGGCCGGAAACTTCCTGCATGGTGTCCATGAAGTCGCGCGCGTCGGGATGGCGGAAGCGCCAGCGCTGGTGGTAAGTGCGGATGGCGCGCGGCCAGGCGTCGCCCAGCAGCGCCTCCAGCGTGTGCAGCGTGAGTTCGGGTTTGGAGTAGGCCTGCGTTCCGTAGCTGCGGCGCGTAAGCGTCTGCCAGGCGTTGCGCTGCATGGAGTCGGAGCGCGCGTTGTCCCAGTAGCGGCGGGTGCGCCCGTAGCGCTGGTGCAGCGGGATCCACTCCCAGTACTGGCCGATGCCGGCTTCCCCCACGCTGCGCCACGGATAGCGCGGCACGGGAATCTGCATCCATGCCCGCCCGGGGATGGGGAGGCCACCCACGATGTCGTCGCCGCTGGGCGTCCCGAAGGGGCGCTCGTAGGAGTAATTCGGGCCGTAGGCGCGCTCCAGAACTTTGGCCGTGGAGTAGGTGTTGATGCCTTCGTCGAGCCAGGCGTCCTCGAATTCGTTGTTGGCCACCAGGCCGAACCAGAACTGGTGGCCGAACTCGTGCACGGTGACGCTCTCCGGCCCGTAATACAGGCTGTGGTCGCCAGGCCAGTACTCGGTGCCCGCGGTGATGAGCGTGGGGTACTCCATGCCCTCGGCGCCTTCGCCACCGAAGGGCGCGTCCACCACCGTGATGACGTCGTAGGGATACCGGCCGTACATGAGGCCAAACCACTTGATGGCGGCGAACGTCGCGCGGAAGTGGCGCTCGGCCTGAGCTTCATTCTCGCGCTGCAGAAAGAGGATGACCTTGACGTCCGTAAGCCGGACCTCGTCGGGCGGTGAGCTGGTCTTGCGCGCCCATTCTTCGACCTCCTGCGCGCTCACCTGCTCGGCGGCGCGGAACATGCGCTCCAGCTTCACGGCGTCCGTCGCCGGCTGCGCCGTCCAGGCAAAGTCGTGGACGTCCTCCTGATAGTAGTTGTAGGTGGTGGTGTCGTTGCCGTTGTCCTTGCGGCTGCGTTCCACGCCGGTGGCCGCGAGCGTGTAACTGGAGGGCACGGTGAGGTCCACGTCGAAGACGCCGAACTCGGCGTAGAACTCGGTGTTCATGTGGAACTGATGGGTGTTCCATCCGCCGCGCTCGCGATGGCGCTCGCCCCCGGCTTCGTACACACCCGGCTTGGGAAACCATTGCGCGACCAAGAAAAAATCGCCGTGAAAGCCGGTGCGCGTGAACACGTGCGGCAGCTTCGAGGTCCACTCCACCTCAATCTGCGCGCTCCCGCCGGGCCGCAGCGGAGTCTTCAGCGGGACGCGCATCACCGTCTGGTCGTCGGGGTTGCCGTCGTCGGGCTGGATGTACTGTAGGGACGCGGTGAGGTCAATGCCGTCTACCTTGATGGAATGAATCTGCGAGTAGCCCCAGGCATCCGCGTCCGCGCGAAAGCGCACCCGGCGACTTTCCGCGCCGCCTTCGCGCATGAAAGTGGAGTAGGTGTTCTTGAAGGCGTTGAGATAGAGATGAAACTGCAAGTCAGGTACGGAGTCGGTGGAATGATTCCGCCAGACGATTACCTCGCTCCCGCGCACCGTCTTGGCCGCAGGATCGAGCGTGGCGCGGATGCGATAGCGCACGATGGGATCGGGGATGTATTTGGCCGCAGCCGGCACCGAAGCCAGCAGCAGCAGACAGCAGAGCAGCCGAGTGCGCAAGGTGAACTCCGAGCGCGGATTGTACCGGCGCAGGGGTGCGGGGTAAAGAGGAGATCTGCTCAGGCGCGTTCAGGCCGGACGCCCCGCCTTCTGCCAACGCCGCAGCGCCACTAACGCCCAGACGATCTCCACCACGCCGAACGGCCAGGCGTCGGCGAGAAACCCGTAAGCGGAAGCGAGAACGCAGGCCAGGGCAAACGCGAAGGTGTACCAGCGGCTACGGTCCTCGAGCGCGTAGAACACCACCATAGCCGAGACAGCAAACAGGCCAAAGGCGGTGAGCAGGTTCACGGCGCCGCGCCTACCGCCTGGGTGGCGGCGGCAAAGGCACGCCTTCCAGCGACGTCAGCCGCCCCACCGGATACAGTCCCTGCCGCTGGTCCTTCCACGGCGAGCGCTCGTAGAAGAAGTTCAGGCGTGCAGTGGGACTGGAGGCAAAAGCTTTATCCGTGGCCACGCGTTGCTCGAACTCCTCTTTGAGCTTGGGATCCTTGGCGAGCATTTCGCGGGCCATGGTTTCCAGCACGTAGGCCTCGCCGTATTCCTTCTGCTCGAAGATGGCGTTGAAGAAACCCCAGACCATGGCCGAGTCCGGCGCCTGCGGCTCCAGGAAGTGGATGGCTACGCGGGCGGCGCGCTGGTCGAGCGTGACCAGGGCGGAGTTGGCGGGAAACGTCATGCTCTCGCGCACCGCAGCGCACTCCAGGGAAGCCCGATCGAACTCGCCGCCCTCGCCGATCCAGGGCTGGAAGAGGACTTGGCGGCCCTCGTAGGAGCGGGCCTGCCACTTGGGATTCCGGCAGCGGTAGGTTTCCACTTCCGCCGTCCACGGACGGTTGGTGCGCTGCACCTTGAGTCCGTGCGCCGCCAGCACCCCAATGACTTCCTCCCACTGTGGCGGCACCATGTAAGCCAAAGGCGGCGTTACCGAGAGGGTCACGTCAAACGTCGAGCGGTAGGGGATGGACATCTCCACCGGCTCGCTGGTGTACTCGGTGCGCAGGGCGCCGGAGATTTCGCTCAGCGTGCGGCGCACCTTGAATCCACGAAACAGGAAGGGCCGGGAACCTTCGGTGAGCGCCAGCTTCAACGCCGCTTTGGCGCCGGGATCGTAGTTCTGGCCGGCGGCGATCTGGGCGGCGTCGGCGTCGCGCGCGGCCTGGGTGAGCAGGGCGGCGTCGCGGTTCACCGCTTCCAGCAGCGCGCGCATCAGCTCGTAGTTGCCGGTGACCCGCGTCTTGTAGTCCTTGAGCATGTGCATTTCCACCAGCATGCCCGGACGGTTCTGCAGGACCGAGTAACCATCGGAATAACGCGGCTGGGTTTCCCCGTCGTACATGCCACTGGCGGGATCGTTCGCGTCCACGAACTCGGTGTAGGGGCTGATGCCATGGCCGGAATCCGTAACCGACTTCTCCAGATACGGCGCCAGCACATCGCGCTGCCACTGGGCCAGCGCGGGAAAAACGTTGGGCCCGGTTTCCAGCGAATAGGTGGTGTCGTACTGGTGGTCGAGGCCGTCGGTGACGTGGTTGTCCACGAAAAAGTCGGGCAGCCAGCGGTTCCACAGGCGCAGCAGGGCACGGGTCTCGGGCGCATCCGCCTTGAGATAGTCACGGTTCAGGTTCAGGTTGCGGGCGGTGGTGCGCCATCCCATTTCTTCCGGACCCTTCTGGTTGATGCGATGGAAGGCGCCGAAGCGCTCGTGGCCGTCGGCGTTGTAGATGGGAACGAAAATCACCACGGCGCGCTCCAGCAGCGCTGCCTGCGTGCGCAGGACAACCAGGTCACGCAGCAGGGCAAGCGAGGCGTCCTTGCCGTCCATTTCGCCGGCGTGGATGGCGTTCTGGATGAGCACGATGGGGCGCGCGGTGCGGTGCAGCAGAGCGGGATCGAAGATGCCGTCGCGGGAAATGATCACCGCCGCCAGGTCGCGGCCTTCGCCGGTGCGTCCGAAGACCTCGATCTTCACCTGGCGCGGCGAAAAGCCCGCCACCCGCCGCACGTAGTCCATGGTCTCGGCATAGCGGGGCGTGGTGCGGTAGTCGCTCTTCTCGGCCGGCGTCAGCCAGTTCTCGCGCAGCGCGGCCTCCGCCGCCCGGCGCACGATCTCCGGCTCCGGCTGCTCCGGCCGGGGCTTGCGCGGCTTCTGCGCCACCGCCGCCACGGCCACGGCAAGAATCAGGAACAAGAGTTGCTTGATCTTCATGAGGTCCTCAGCAACCTGAACGTTATGAATTTGTCATCCCGAGCGAAGGCGCGAAGCGCCGAAGTCGAGGGATCTTGGTTCTCCTTCAGTTCCTTGCGTCTGCTTGCAGAACAAAACCAGGATCCCTCGACTGCGCCCCGCAACGCGGGGCTGCGCTCGGGATGACAAGTCATACTAACCGGCCACGGTCTGTCCTGTCCGACCTGAGCCTTACCTCTTCTTCGCCCTCCGCCTTACTAGCACCACCACATGGGCCATGGCCGTACCCGGAATGCCCAGTCCCTCGGGCGTCTTGGCTTTGATGCCCACGGCCGACGGCGCAATCCCCAACAGCTTGGCCACGCTGCTTTGGATGCGTCCGGCGTAGGGGCCGATTCTTGGTTTCTCCAGCACCAGAGTGGAGTCCACGTTGCCCACCTTGCATCCGGCGCGCGCCACCTGCCGCAGCGCCTCGCGCACGAAGACGGTCGAGTCGGCGCCCTTCCACTTCTTGTCCGAGGGCGGGAAGTACGACCCGATGTCGCCCGCGGCCACCGCCCCCAGCAGCGCATCGGTGAGGGCGTGCAGCAGCACGTCGCCGTCGGAGTGCCCGGCCAGGCCGTGGGTGTGCGGCACGCGCACCCCGCCAATCTTCAGCGGCAGCCCGCGCCGGAAGCGGTGCGAGTCGAAGCCGTAGCCGATTCTCATGATTGTTCTACCGCGGATTCACGCGGCTCCTTTCATTCCGAGCGAGGGCGACCGACCCGCGTAGCGGGGAGGAAGAGCGAGTCGAGGAATCTCTAACCAGGCATTCTGCCTGCCAAAGGGATTCCTCGACTCGCCTCGGTCGCGAAGCTCCCTCGACTTCGCTCGGAATCACAACAAATCCGCGTTCATCCGCGTAAATCCGCGGTAGAAGTCTTTCTTTCCTGTGCCAAGTAAAACTCCGCCAACTCCAAATCCGCCGGGCTAGTGATCTTGATATTCCGCGCCGAGCCCATGACCACGGCCACCTCATGACCCGCGCGCTCGACCAGTGAGGCCTCGTCGGTACCGGTGAAGCCGTCGGCTTGGGCATCGTCAAAGGCCTTCTTCAACATGGCGAAGCGGAAGCCCTGGGGCGTTTGCGCCAGCACCACGCGCTCGCGGGGCACAGTGGAAGTGACGATGGCGCCGTCGGCGGTGCGCTCCACCTGCTTCACCGTGTCCACGGCGGGCAGTCCGGCGATGGCGGCGCCATGCTTCGCGGCTGCGGCGATCACGGTGCGGATGATCTCGGCGTCCACGAACGGACGCACCGCGTCGTGCACCAGGACCACGTCATCAGCCGCAGGGTGCGAGCGCCTCTCCAGTTCCGCCAGGGCGTTGGCCACCGATTGCTGGCGGTTGTCGCCGCCCTCGACCATGTGGACCTTCACCCGGAAGCCCTCTTGCTCCAGCTTCGGCTCGAAGCGGGCGGATTCGGTAGCCCGCAGAGCGACTACAATTTCGCTCACCGCGTCCACCGCGTCAAATTTTCGCAGCGTATGCACCAGGATGGGAACCCCGCCCAGTTCGGCAAACTGCTTGGAAGGCGGCGCAGTTTTCGCCTCCTGCGGTCCCGCGGAGCGGGACGTCATGCGCGTGCCCAGACCCGCGGCAGGAATGATGGCGAAGACTCTCATCAGGGGCGGAAAGTATAAACCAGAGGATGTGCGATGTTTGATGTTTGATGTGTGATGTGTGAACGCGCACATCGCACATCGCACATCAAACATCGCACATCAAACATCACTCCCCCGGCCGCTCCCCTGACCGCTCCAGGATCACCGGCTGCGGCGTGGTCGGCGACTGCGGACGCCGCGGCTCGGGGCGCACGCTGGGGCCGCGTTCGTCCAGCCGGCCGAAGATCATCTTGCCGGCGGTGGTTTGCAGTACCGAGGTGACGGAGATGTCCACGGTCTTGCCGATCATGCGGCGGGCGTTGTCCACCACCACCATGGTGCCGTCGTCCAGGTAGGCCACGCCCTGGTTGTACTCCTTGCCTTCCTTGAGGATGAACACCTTCATGGCCTCGCCGGGCAGCACGATGGGCTTGAGCGCGTTGGCCAGCTCGTTGATGTTCAGCACTTCCACGCCCTGCAGTTGGGCCAGCTTGTTGAGATTGAAGTCGTTGGTGACGATCTTGGCTTCGTAGGCCTTGGCCAGCTCGATCAGCTTCATGTCCACTTCCCGGATGGTGGGAAAGTCGTCCTCCACGATCTGCACGTCGAGGGCGACGATTTTCTGCAGCCGCTGCAGGATGTCGAGCCCCCGGCGCCCGCGGTTGCGCTTGAGCGAGTCGGCCGAGTCGGCCACCAGTTGCAGCTCGCGCAGCACGAACTGCGGGATCATGATGATGCCGTCCACAAAGCCGGTCTCGG
>CAZXVY010000110.1:0-8122 GCA_964644115.1 uncultured Terriglobales bacterium | reverse complement strand
GGTGGTGAACAGCCAGCCGCGGGAAATGGGACTGATCGCCGCCCTGCAGCACTTTATTGACCACCGCGTGGACGTGGTGCGCCGCCGCACCGCCTACCTGCTGATGCGCGCCCGGGAGCGCGAGCACATCCTGGAAGGCTACCGCATCGCTTTGGACAATCTGGACGCGGTGATCAAGCTCATTCGCGGCAGCCAATCGCGGGAAGAGGCCAAACAAGCGCTGCTCGCCGCCAGCTTCAAGATCGTGGACAAGGAGGCTGCGGCGCATGCGGGCCGCGGCGGCAAGCTCACCCCGCGCCAGGCCGACGCCATCCTTGACCTTCAGCTCTATCGCCTCACCCGCCTCTCCACCGACGAAATCGTCGCCGAGCTCAAGGAAGTGCGCGAGCGCATCGCGGAATACGAGTCCATTCTTGCGTCGGAAAAGAAGCTGCGCGGCGTGATCATCAAGGAACTGGAAGAAGTGAAAAAGAACTACGGCGACGAGCGCCGCACCATCATCCAGGACGAGGCCGCCGAACTTACCATCGAAGACCTGATCTCCGACGAGCAAGTGGCGGTCACCTTCTCGCACTCCGGCTACTTGAAGCGCACGCCCATCTCCACTTACCGGCAGCAGAAGCGCGGCGGCACCGGGCGCATCGGCATGCGCACGCGTGACGAGGACTTCGTCGAGCAACTCATCATCGCTTCCACGCACGCGTATCTGCTGGTGTTTACCAACACCGGGCGCGTCTACTGGCTGAAGGTGTACGAAGTGCCCGACGTCGGCCCCGCGGGCAAGGGCAAAGCCATCTCCAACCTGGTGGCCTTGCAGCCGGGCGAGACCGTGCGCGCCATCCTGAACGTCCGCGACCTCGAGGAAAAAGGCAAGAACGTTTTCTTCGCCACCCGCTCCGGCACGGTGAAAAAGACCGAACTCAAGGATTTCTCGAACGTCATGTCGCGCGGCATCATCGCCATCGGCATCGACAAGGAAGATGAGCTGGTCGCCGCCCGCCTCACTGACGGCAATCAGATCGTCTTCCTGGCCTCGCACGAAGGCATGGCCATCCGCTTCGAAGAAGAGGACGTGCGCCCCATGGGCCGGCCGGCGTATGGCGTCCGCGGCATGGACCTCGAGAAAGGCGACTACATCGTGGGCATGGCCGTCACGCCGAAGAGGGTGGAAGCGGCCGACTCGGCCGCGGATCGTGTAGCCGCGGGCGCCTCGCCCGCGAAGAAGGGCGGTTCTGCCCCTGAAGGCGAGCCTTCCGCCGAAGCCCACTACAACCTCATCCTCTCGGTCACCGAGAACGGTTACGGTAAGCGCACCGACGTGGACGAGTACCGTCTGCAATCGCGCGGCGGCAAGGGCGTCATCAACGTCAAGACCACCTCGCGCAACGGCAAGGTGGTTTCCATCATGCTGGTGGACGAAAGCTCGGAGGCCATGGTGATCAGCCAGTTCGGCAAAATCATCCGCGTCCAGACCAAGGATATCCGCGAAGCCGGCCGCTCGACGCAAGGCGTGCACCTGTTGCATCTCGAACCCGGCGACCGGCTCGCCGCGGCCGTCGTCATCCCGCCCGAGGAGAGAAACGGGAACGGGACGGTGCAGTAGAACCGATTCACCAACAGAGGCACAGAGGGCACGGAGCAGGTTCGTGCCCTTTTCCATTTTCAGCAAGCTCACCTTGTAAGGGTTGACGCCGCTGGCCGCTAGGCGTAGTCTCTCGCCGGACTAGGAGGTCGAACATGGTTTTTCTCACAGCGCTATGGATCCCCATCGTGCTTTCGGCGGTTATCGTTTTCGTGGCCAGCTCCATCATTCACATGGTGCTGCCGTATCACAAGAGCGACTACCGGAAGCTGCCTAACGAGGACAAGGTCCTCGACGCGATGCGCAGCGAGACGCTATCGCCCGGCACCTACCACTTCCCGCACTGCGCCGACCACAGCCAGATGAATGCGCCCGAATTCGTGGAGAAGCTCAAGCGCGGGCCCGTGGGCCTGCTGACCATCATGCCCAGCGGTCCTATCAACATGTTCAGACACCTGGGCTTGTGGTTCGACTACTGCCTGGTCATCAGCCTGGTAGTCGCCTACCTGACGGGGCGCACGGTACCGGTGGGCGCACCCTACCTCACCGTTTTCCGAGTGGCGGGAACGGCGGCCTTCCTGGGCTACGCCGCGTCCCACCTCAGCGATTCCATCTGGAAAGGCCAGCTCTGGAGCGCCACCTTCAAGCATGTGTTCGACGGGCTGGTGTATGCGTCGCTGACAGCCGGGGTGTTCGGGTGGCTGTGGCCGCGGTGAAACAGCCGTCAGCGCTCGGCCATCAGCCGTCAGGAAAAAAGCCATAGAGCCACAGAGGCACCGAGAGCACAGAGGAAACTCCGTGCCTTAGGCCTTTTACCGCGGATTGGCGCGGATGCTGCGGATCGTCCGGCCTGCAAGCCGCCAGCTGCTCGCGCCAGCCGATTGAGGTATCATTTCTCGCCGCAGATTCCCCACATGGAGAGCACGCAATGAAACCACGCTGGATCGCACTCACAGTTCTGCTCGTCTTCTGTTGTGCCTTGGCTGCACAAGAGCAACCGCAAGCGCCACCCACACCCGAGCAGTTTGAAGCCATGATGAAGGACTACATGGCCAAGTACGGCACACCCGGCGAGCACCAGGGCCACCTGAAGGCCATGGCCGGTCGCTGGACCACGGTCACGAAAATGTGGCCGGCGCCTGGGGCCCCGGCGCAGGAATCCAAGGGCAAGGCGACGCACAAGATGATTTTCGGCGGCCGCTATCTGGAGACCAGCTACAAGGGCGACTTCTTCGGCTCGCCCTTCGCCGGTACGGGCCACGCCGCCTATGACCGCTACAAGAAAAAGTACGTGGAGACGTGGATGGACAACATGAGCACCATGGTCCTGATAAGCGAGGGCCAGTGCAGCGATGGCGGCAAGTCGCGCACGGTGACCGGAGCCTACGACGATCCCATGACCGGCCGGCCCACCGTCATGCGCTCGGTGTACACCTTGCAGGATGCGGACCACTTCCTCTTGGAGATGTACACCAAGCAGGGCAATGCACCCGAGTACAAGATGATGGAGATCCAGCACACCCGGGTGAAGAGAGCGAAGAAGGCTGCGGCCACGCCGGCCGCGTAAGCCTTGCGAAGCGCTGCGGTGGGACGAAAACTTGCCGCAGCGTTTCCAAGATGCGGCTTTCCGCCGGATCAAAAAAGTTGCAGCACCCCAGCCGCCCGAGGTATCCAACCGTTATGCCCATCGAAGCCGTAAACCTGACGCAAAAGTTTTCCGGTTTCGCCGACCACTGGAAGCCCAAGATTGCCGGCGAAATCAACGACACCTACCTCAAGCTGGTGAAGATGAAAGGAGAGTTCCTCTGGCACCATCACGAGCAGGAGGACGAGCTGTTCTGGGTCATCCAAGGCACGCTGCGCATGAAGCTGCGCGATCCCGAGGAACGCGAAGTCCTGATACAGCCGGGCGAATTCATCGTCGTGCCGCGGGGCACCGAGCACATGCCCGTGGCTGACGAGGAGGTGCACCTGGTGCTGCTGGAGCCCAAGACGACGCTCAACACCGGCAACGTGCAGAACGAGCGGACTGTGCCGGTGCTGGAGCGGGTGTAACCATTGAATCATCTAACCATTGAGTCATTGAATCATTGACCGAGCTCCGGCAACGTCAACTGATTCAATGATTCAATCCCTCAATGATTCAATCTTCCTGCCCCCTTCGTGGTTAAATCGTCGGCACCATGCCCGGCCCCATCCGCAGCGTTTGCGTTTTCTGTTCCGCAAGCGAACAGGTGCCCCCTGCCTATCGGCAGATGGCGGCCGAGCTGGGACAGGCGCTGGCGGAGCGCGAGTGGACGCTGGTGTTTGGCGGCTGCAACGTGGGACTGATGGGTGCGCTGGCCAAGTCGGTTCACCGCTTCGGCGGAAGGGTGGTGGGGGTGATCCCGGAAGGCCTGCGCGACCGGGGGCTGGCTTACGTTCCCGCGGACGAGCTCATCGTCACGCGCGAGCTGCGCGAGCGCAAGGCGGTGATGGAATCGCGCTCCGACGCCTTCCTGGCCCTGCCCGGCGGCATCGGCACACTCGATGAAATGCTGGAGGTGCTGGCCCAGAAGGTTCTGCGCGCGCACGCGAAGCCCGCCGTCTTCGTCAACCCGCACGGTTACTTCGAACCGTTGCTCACCATGCTGGAGCAGATTGCGGAGCAGAAGCTGGCGTCACCGGGGTTCCGCAACCATTACTACATCGTGCCCGACGTGGCCCGCGCGGTCTCCTGGCTTGAGGGCCTTCCGGCCTGACGAACATCTCCGGCGGTCTCGTCTCCGGCCGCGCCCGCGCTTAACCCGCTCCACCACTGGACTTGCCCCAACGCAGCTCGTCCAGCTTGTGAACCACCACTTCCAGGAAGGCTGCTACTTTCTCCGGATTTTCGATGTACTGCCCGCCACTGACGCGGATGCTTTCTTTGGTGATCTCCGCCGCAATGGTAATGAGCTCCGGCGCGATTGCCATTCGTCTCCTCCAGGGCCAGACCTGGCCGGCAGCATCATAACCGCGAACCGGGGATTCTCCACCAGGCGAGGACGCCTACTTTTCCTGGGGCGCGTTACCCATGGGCACGCTCAGGTGCTCGTGCACCAGCAGCCAGTCGCTGCCGCGCTTTTCCCAGATCAGCGTCCGAGGGCCCTGGCGGCCGGGCCCGCGTTTGACGCCCCTGCCAGGGGCGCGATAGAATGAATTTCGTCAGCCTGTAGTGCTAATCCCTTCAGCAGGATAGGCGTTCCACTTCAGGGAGAGGATTTCCATGTACGCGGTCATCCGCACCGGGGGTAAGCAATATCGCGTCTCGCCCGGAGACGTAATTCGCATCGAGCGCCGCCCCGCCACGGACGGCCAGGTGGAGTTCAGCGACGTGCTCGCCGTGTCCGCAAGCGAGGGCCAGATCGCCCGCCCCGAGGGCAAAGCCCGCGTGCTCGGCACCGTGGTTGAGGAAGGCCGCGCCGAGAAGATCCTGGTGTTCCACTTCAAGCGCAAGAAGCAGTACAAGCGCCTGCGCGGGCATCGCCAGCCCTTCAGCCAGGTGCGCATCACCGAAATAGCTTTCGACGGCCAGAAGTTCGCCGCGCCCGAGCTGCCCGCGAAGAAAGCCAAGGCGCCTAAGGCGAAGCCTGCTGCGGAAGTTCACGCTGAGGATGCCGAGCACAAGGCGGCTCCGAAGCACGAGAAGAAGGCCGAGCGTAAGGCCGCTCCCAAGAAGGAAGCGGCGGCGAGGAAGGCCGCGGCCCACAAGCCGGAAGCCAAGGCAAAGCACAAGGCCGCACCGGCGAAGCACACGGACAAGAAAAAGAAACGGTAATCGACTCACAACTCGGTACTCGGTACCCTGTACTCTGAACTTAGGAACTCGATATGGCACACAAAAAAGGACTCGGCAGTTCCCGCAACGGACGCGACTCGCAGTCGCAGCGCCTGGGAGTAAAGGCCTTCGGCGGACAACTGGTCCCCGGAGGGACCATCATCGTGCGCCAGCGCGGCACCCCCATCAAGCCCGGGCTGAACGTGGGCCGCGGCAAAGACGACACCCTGTTCGCCAAGATCACGGGCGTGATCAAGTTCGTGGACAAGGGCGGCATGGGCCGCTTCGTCATGGTCGAGCCCGCGGAAGCGCCCGCCAAGGCGTAACGGCTTTTTTTGCCACAGAGACACAGAGGCACAGAGAGTTTCTGTGCCTCTTTCGTTTGCGGACCGTTTGGCTACTTCGCCCCAAACGACTCTCACCTTCTAAGTCCGTGTATTCTCTGTGCCTCTGTGCCTCTGTGGCTGATTTTATAAATGTTCATTGACGAAGCCAAAATCCGCGTGAAGGCCGGCGACGGCGGCAACGGCTGCGTGGCCTTCCGCCGGGAGAAGTACGTTCCCCGGGGCGGGCCCTCGGGCGGCGACGGCGGCAAAGGCGGCGACGTCTACATGGAATCCAGCGAGCGCCACAACACGCTGGTGCACTTCCGTTTCAATCCCGAGTACAAGGCTGAGCGTGGACGCCACGGCGAGGGCTCGAACCGCACCGGGCGCGAGGGCGAGGACGTGGTGCTCAAGGTGCCGGTGGGCACCATCGTGTACGACCAGGACACCGACCAGCGCCTGCACGATTTCTTGCGCGCCGACGAGCGCGTGTGTGTGGCCCGCAGCGGACGCGGCGGGCGCGGCAACGCGCGCTTCGCCACCTCCACGCACCGGGCTCCGCGCGAGTCCGAGCCCGGGCGCCCGGGTGAAGAACGCCACCTGCGTCTCGAGCTCAAGCTGCTGGCCGACGTTGGCCTGGTGGGCTTTCCCAACGTGGGCAAGTCCACGCTCATCTCGCGCATTTCGGCGGCGCGCCCCAAGATCGCCGATTATCCCTTCACCACGCTCCAGCCCAACCTGGGTACGGTGGCGGTGGGCGAGGAGCCGGACCCGGTGAGCTTCGTGGTGGCCGATATCCCCGGGCTGATTGAAGGCGCGCACACCGGCGCCGGCCTGGGCACGCAGTTCCTGCGGCACATCGAGCGCACGCGGCTGCTCGTCCATCTGGTGGATATTTCCCAAACCAGCGGCCGCCCCGACCCGGTCCATGACTTCCAGATCATCGTGGAAGAGCTCGGGAGCTACGGCGCGGGCCTGGAGACGAAACCTATGATCGTCGCCGCGTCCAAGATGGACATTGCCGACAAGAAGAAGCTGGCCGCGCTGCGAAAACACTGTACGAAGAAAAGGCTGAAGCTGTTTCCCCTCTCCGCCGTCACCGGCGCGGGCCTGGAAGAACTGAAGTATGAACTGGCGCGGGAGGTGGAGAAGCTGCGCAGAACATTGAATCATTGAGGGATTGAATCATTAAAAAGCCGCAGGAAGTTCACTGTTTTCAATGATTCGATGATTCAATGACTCAATGACTCAATCGAGGAACATCGCCCTCTTCGGCGGAACTTTCGATCCGGTGCACGCCGGGCACCTGGCGGTGGCGCGGGCCGCAGCGCGGCGCTTTGGCCTCGACCAGGTCCTGTTCGTGCTTTCGGGAGCGCCGCCGCACCGGCGCAGCCATCCGTTGACGGACTTTGCCCATCGGTTTGCCATGCTGGCTCAGGCCACGGCGGGCCGGACGGAGTTCGTGCCTTCGTTGCTGGAGGCCGAAGACGCCACCGCGCACTACTCCATTGACACGGTGCGTCGTGTGAAGCGCGCGCTGGGCAGGCACGACCGGCTGTTTTTCCTGATCGGCATGGACGCTTTTCTCGACATCTCCACCTGGCGCAGCGCCGAGCGGCTGCTGAGGGAGTGTGACTTCATCGTGGCCAGCCGTCCGGGATTTCGCCTGCAAGACGCGCTCGCGGTCCTGCCTCCGGCGGCCAAGCAGGCAGCCTTGCGAAATGAGGGGCGCAGCCGCGGCAGCAAGTCGTCGCTGTCGCTGGGCGGGACGGCGATTCACCTGCTCGGAGGCGTTCGATCCTCTGTCTCCGCCACCCAAGTGCGCGCCGCCGCCCGGCGCGGCCGCTCTCTCGAAGGGATGGTCCCGGCGGCGGTGGCGGACTACATCCGCAAGATGAAGCTCTACCGGCGCCGCTCAGGGATGGTGTGAAGTCCGCCGCTATTTCTTGTCTTCCTGGGTGCAGAGCACGTCGTTGTAGTAATTCAGCATGGCGCGCTTGGGTTTTCCCTTCAGCCCGGCGAGCGGGACCTGCGCGTCGCTGGTGGAATTTCCTGCCATGCGCATTTGGCCGAGCCGAAACACCTTGCCATCGGCGAGCTTCACGTACACCGGCAGCAGCATCTTGAAGTTCGCATCAACGTTCGACTGGGTGATCTTGAAGTTGAGCACAGGATTGCCGTCGGCGCCGCTGGTAAAGGAGTGCTCGAACTTATAGTCGGGCAGGGTGGTGCCGTACACGTAGGGATTGAAGAACCAGTCCATCTTGCCGTTCCCCTCGAGATTCAACTCGGCGGGCATGTGCTTCTCCACCATGGCCTTGAAGTCTTCCGTGGTGGCAGGCTGGTTGGAGTAGGTCTTCACGAAGTCTTTCATCATGGTCCGGAAGCGATCGTCCTGGGTCTGCTGGTTCCACA
>CAZXVY010000109.1:0-8171 GCA_964644115.1 uncultured Terriglobales bacterium | reverse complement strand
CGCGCAGCGCAATCCGCAACCAGGAGTTGCGATTGCCGCCGTCGTTGCGCAGAAGCACCACCGGGCCAAAGTTCTGGGTGATGAGCAGGTCGGTGTCGCCGTCGGAGTCGTAGTCGGCGGTGAGCAGAGCGCGTGGGCGAACCAGATTGAGCTTGCCGAGCCCCACGTCGGCGGTGACGTCGGCAAATCCCTTGGGGCCGAGGTTGCGCAGCAAGCGGATGTTTGGGCCTTCCGATTGTCCCTGGGCGGCACCCCCGACGGCGGCTAGGTCAAGCCATCCGTCGTTGTCATAGTCAAAGGCCGCCACGCCCCAACCCATCATCCAGTCGATTGCCGGCAACTCCACGCGCTCCAGTTTCTTTCCCGCCACGTTGCGCCACAACGTAAGCCCCGGCGCTGCCCAGTGTGTGAGCGCAAGGTCCATCCAGCCGTCTTTGTTGAAGTCGAAGACAGCAACACCAACGGTAGGCGAGGGCACTGGCCCAACCCACGGTTTGAGCGCGATGAACGTCCCTTCCCGCGGGTTGGCGAAGATCGTCGGCGACGGGCCGGAGCCGGTCACCACCAAGTCCACTGCGCGGTCGTTGTTGAAGTCAGTGAGCACGGCGGCAATTCCGGAGCCGCCGCCGAACAAGCCGGTGGCGTCAGTCACGTCGGTAAAGGTGCCATTGCCGTTGTTGCGCCAAAGAATGTTGCCGAGCACGGCCGCGGTGGCTTCAGGAAACTCATCAAGCCTTGCAGAGACGGGCGCCGGGACGCGAACGAAGCGAACTGCCAACAGGTCGAGATCGCCGTCGTGGTCGTAATCCACGAAGGTCAGGCCCACAAAAAGGCCGGCGCCGCCCGGATCACCCACCGGCTTCAGGGTGGAAACGCCCGCAGCATTGCTGACCTCCTCAAATTTTCCGTTACCCAGATTACGAAAGAGCTGGATACCTCCCCAAGTGCTCACTGCCAGGTCGGTCTTGCCGTCGTTGTCGAAATCCCCGGCGGTGCAGCCCTGCGCAATGCCGGAAGCCTTAAGCCCGGACGAGCCCGTCGCATCCACGAACCGTCCCAGGCCGGCGTTGCGCAGCAGCTGAAGTGAGGGTGCCTCCGCACTGCGATGCCCCGCCCGATCGGTTGTCGCTCTTCTGCTACTGACTAACACCAGGTCGTACCGGCCATCGCCGTTGTAATCGAGGAAGCAAGCTCCTGGTCCCAGCAGCGCGGGCCCGTTCACAGCCACGACCCGAGGGTCATCGCTGATCATGCCGAAGTTCCAGCCGACGTAGTGCGCAAAGCGCAGCCCCGCCTGCGGCGCCGCAGAAACAAAGCGCACGGGAATGGCAGGCGGCGCGGAGTCGGGCGCCGTGGTCACGTCTTCGGCGAGCGAATACTTGCCCTGGTCGCCGTAGGCCAGGCTGATGGGCGAGCCCAGCTTCTCCTGCGTCAGCTTCTGGAAGCGCGCCAGATGCTCGCGCGCCTTGTCGGGTGCGCCGGTGCGCTGGTAGGAACGCGCGAGTCCGAACTCGGCGGAAACGTGGAACGGATTCTGCACCAGCGCGCGCTCATAGGCGGCGATGGCCTGGTCGTGTTTTTGCAGTTGTCCGGCCATCCAGCCCGCGAAGTAGTGGCTGTCGGCGTCGCTGGGATCGAGTTCCGCGGCGCGGGTGAAGGCGGCAAGCGCGCGCTCCGACTCGCCCTGATTGCGCAAGAGCAGACCGAGGTTGTACCCGGCGCGGATGTTCGTTGGTTGCTTTTCCGCGACTTCCGTCAGCGCCTTCACGGCCGGCTCGTAGCGCTGCAGGTTGTAGAGTGCGATGCCCGAGTTTAGGCGCGCGGTGAGCAGGGTGGGATCGAGCGCGTACGCCTTCTCGAAAAGCCCCAGCGCCTGCTCGAAGCGCTGCTGGTTCATGTAGCCCACGCCCAGCGTGTTGAGGCGGCGCGCCTCAGAAATCGGGTCCGCGGGAGGAGCCGCGCGCTTGGCCGCAGGGCGCGGAGCCGAAGCTTGAGGCGTCTGCGCGAGCGCCGCCAGGGCGGTGGCCACGACGATCAGCAAGAGGATGCGAAGAACGAGCTGCAGGGTTTTCATTTCGTGGAATGGCCAGCGTATCGCAGGAGAGAGGATAGGAGCAAACCGTAGAGACGTAGCTTGCTACGTCTCTCTCGCTGAGACGTTGCAAGCAACCGCTGAGACGTTGCAAGCAACCGCCGAGACGTTGCAAGCAACGTCTCTACGCTTCCCGCGACAATGGCGGCTCCTCATACCCGAACTCGCGGTCCAGGAAGCCGGCGACGGCCAGCACTTCTTCTTCCTCGTTGGGACGGCCCACCACCTGCACGCCAATGGGCAGACCTTCGCTCGACTGGCTCACCGGCACCACGGCCCCGGGATTCCCCAGCAGGTTGAAGCACTCGGAGTAGATCATCACGTCGGGCTGCCCGCCGGGATAGCGGACCGTGGTCCCGTTCACGCTCCACTCGCGCTCGTAGTGGCGGAAGGCGGGGATGGAGCACACCGGACCCAGCAGGATGGGGAACTCCTGCATGCGGGCCAGGAGCTTGAGCCGCAGCACGTCGCGCTCCAGCCAGGCGCTGAGAAACGCTTCGGCGGAAATCGGAGGCAGCGACGCCAGCACCGCGGTGTAGTCCTTCAGCACCGGCGAGAGATCGGCTTCGCGGCCGGCCAGCATGGGCCCCAGCAGCATGCCGCCGGCCACGCCGAACAGCGTCCACCAGCAGCGGTGCGCCGCGGCAAGAAAATCCGGCGCGAAGGCTTGCACCTCGAATCCTTGCTGGCGCAGCGCTTCGGCGGCGACGCGCACGGCGGCGCGGGTCTCCGGCGTGACCGGCGTGCCGGGATCTTCCTCGTAGTATCCAATGCGCAGCTTGCGCGCCTCCACCTTGCTTACCTTGCGCAGCGGGACGCGGGCGGAGCAGGTATCGCCGGGGTCAGGACCGGCGATGGCGTCGAACAGCAGCTTCACGTCGGCGATGGTGCGCGCCATCGGTCCCACCACGCCCAGCAGCGCAAACGGTCCCAGCGATTCCGGATAGTGCCCGCTGGCGGGGACGCGGCCGGGCGTGGGCTTGAGTCCGCAGATGCCGCTGAAGTGCGCGGGCACGCGGATGGAGCCTCCGCCGTCGGAGCCCACGCCGCCCGCCGACATGCACGCCGCGATGGCCGCGGCTTCGCCGCCGCTCGAGCCTCCGGGCGTGCGCTCCAGGCTCCATGGGCTGGAGGTGCGTCCGTGCAGGACGTTGGACGTCTCCCAGGCCATTAGCAGTTCGGCTACGTTGGTGGTTCCCAAAACGATGGCGCCGGCAGACTTCAGGCGCGCCACCAGCACCGCGTCTCTCTCCGGGACGTGACCCGCACGCAGCAGCGTCCCGGCCTCACAACGCAGCCCGGCGACGTCAATCGAGCTCTTGATGCTCACCGGCACTCCGTGCAGCGCGCCCACGTCGTCGCCGTGCATCAGCACCGCCTCGGCGGCCCGCGCCGCCGTGAGCGCGCGCTCCTCATCCACGGAAACGTAGGCGTTGAACTTCGGATTCAGTAGCTCGATGCGCTGGAGGTGTGCCTTCACCAGTTCGACAGGTGAAATCTTGCGGGCGCGGACCGCGGCCGCCATTTCGACGGCGGTGAGATGGGTGAGCGAGGACATGCGGCCAGACATTCTACTCTGTGCGCCAGCTCCATTCGTGGGCGTACTTGGGAAACTCGTACCAGGAGTCGCACACGAACTCTCCCAGCCCGGCCACGCGGGCGTCGGCCGCGAAAAGATAATCGGGATAGGCGATGGGCAGGAAGACGGCTTCTTCCGTCAGCCGCCGCACCAGGCGCAGATACAAGCGGCGCGCCAGCGGACGGCGGGCGGGGCCCAGCGCGCGCACCCGCTCCAGCAGGCGGTCCACCTCGGGATTCCTGTACCCGCCGTAGTTCTGGCTGCCGCGCGAGTGATATTTCTTGAACAGGTTGTCGCCGGGATCGAGCAGTCCGCCCCACCCGCCGATGAACCCGTCGTAGGTTTCGCCCATGTTGTCGGAGAGGCGGGCGTACTCCGCGTTGTCCACCCGGTGCAGGTTCACGCGGATGCCCAGCGGAGCAAGCTGCTCGCGCACCAGTTCGGCGGCGGTGCGGCGGAAGATTTCGTCCTTCCACACGATCAGTTCCAGCGTGAGGGGTTGGCCCCGGCGCTCGCGCCAGCCCGCGGGGTTCTTCTTCCAGCCGGCCGCGTCGAGCAGGCGCGCGGCCTCGGCCGGGTCGTGGCGGCGGCGGTTCATCTCGGCATCGAACGCCCAGGAAACCGGAGGAATCGGGCTGTAGGCCGGCTGTCCGAAGCCGGCAATGGCCTTCTCCACAATCTGCTCGCGGTTGAGCGCGAGATCGATGGCGCGGCGCACCCGCACATCCTGCAACGCCGTACGGCGCAGGTTGAGCGGCAGCGCGCGCCACGCCCCAGTGCCCATGCGGTACAGGCGCAATTTGGGATTCGCCCGAACCCGGCCCGCGTGCTGCGGCTTCACCTGCGCCACATGGACTTCGCCGCGCAGCAGCGCTTCCGCCCGCGCGTCGTCATCCGGGATCACGCGTAGTACCAGCCGCTGTACGGGCGGCGCACCAAGATGGTAGGCAGTGTGCCATTCCAGGATGAACTCGCCTGCGCTTCCGCGGCCGCTCAGTTTGTACGGCCCGGTTCCGATGGGATTCCGGTCGAGGTCGTGCCCTCCTCCCAGCTTGTGCGCAGGCAGCACCGGCACCTCCGTCAGCGGCGCCAGAAATCCGGTCTCCGGATAGTGCAGTTGGAAAACCACTTCGTACGTGCCTGCCTTCTCCCAGGAGCGCACCATGGCCTGGTTCTGGTCGAAGGATGTTTCCGTCTTCGGATCGAACAGCCGCTTCCAGGTGGCGATGACATCGTCGGCAGTAAAAGGTTCGCCGTCGTGCCACTGGACGTTGCGCCGCAAACGGATGCGCCAGGTGAGGCCGTCGGGGCTCGCGGTGTAGGACTCCGCGAGGTCGCCGACAATGCGCCCTTCGTGGTCCGGGCGGAAGAGGCGGCTGTAGACCGCGCTGGAGACTTCGTTCCATTCGTTGACGTCCAGCGTGGGGTCAAGGCCGCGCGGCTCCAGGCCAGCGCCATAGATCAGCTCCCGCGGTTCGCCGGCTTCCTGCCCCGGGCAGACAAGCGAAACCAGCAGGCAGAATCCGGCAACCGAAAGGGTTCGCCGCATGGGAATCCGGGAACGAGGTTTTCACGGCGAGGCCGCAGGGGTCAACCCTGGGCTGGAACGCCCCTCGGCCCCCACAGGGGCGGGGCGGCCGCGCCCGTGCTGGGCGCGGTTCCGGTACAATCGAGCCAGTTTCAGGCAGTAACTCCCACGGCAACACTGGCCGAATCCGGCATTGAGTTCCATCGAGGAAAAAGTCGCGCCGCCGGCCGCGCCCGTTTACTGGCGCGTGGAGGGCAGCCTGCTCAACCTGAGCGCAGTGCGCCCGGTGGCTTTCTTCACCTGGAACACGCAGGGCTTTGTGGAGCGCTGGGCGCGCCGCGGCGGTCTGGCGTTGATGGCCCTGGTACGCCCGCTGCTTTACGCTCTGCACCGCGTTTTTGCCACGCGCGTGCTGCATTCCGTGCTGCGCGGCGTGAGCCAGGACCGCCTGGATCTGCTGGGCGAAGAGTTCTTCCAGTACAAGCTGCTGCCGCGCCTGAAACCGGAAGGCGTGGCCAAACTGAAGGACGCGCTGGCCACGGGCGGGCCAGTGGTGCTGGTGAGCCAGGGTCTCGACCACGTGATGCGGCCCCTGGCGCGACACCTGGGGGTGGAGCGCATCCTCGCCAACCGTCTGGAATTTCGCGACGGCCTGGCCACCGGGCGCCTGCGGGATCCCGTCATCCGGCCGCGGGGCGGGCTGGCGCTGCTGTTCGGGGGGAATCCCGATGGCCGCGTCCCGGAGGAGCGTCTCGCCCGCGACCTCGACTTCTCCGGCGGATGCGATGCTTTGCGCCAAGCCGCCGTCCCCACCGGACGACGGCTGCTCAAGCTGTCGCGACCGGCCGTTGTATTCGACCACAGGAAAGCGCCCCCGCAGTTGAGCGTGCGCCGCGCCTTGGCCGGCAAGCACGTGATGCTCATCGGGGTGACCGGATTCATCGGCAAGGTGTGGCTGGTGAAGTTGCTCGAAGACCTGCCCGAGATCGGCAAAGTGTATTTGCTGATCCGCAAGCAGAAGTCGAACCCTGCGCTGCGCCGCTTCGAGAAGATTGTGGAGGAATCGCCCGTCTTCGACCCGCTGGAGGAGCGCCACGGCGAAGGGCTCGCGGCCTTCTTGAGCCAGCGAGTGGAAGTCGTGGAAGGCGACGTCTCCGCGCCCGGCCTGGGCCTGGACGAAGCCACCCGCGCCCGGCTGCAGCGCGATCTGGACCTGGTGATCAACAGTTCCGGCCTCACCGACTTCAACCCCGACCTGCGCGACGCGCTGGCCGCCAACGTCGAGGCCGTGCTGCACTTGCTCGAGTTCCTGCGCGCCTGCCATCACGCCGCGCTGCTCCACCTTTCCACCTGCTACGTGGCCGGCTACGTGGATGGCCGCGTGCCGGAAAAGCTGGCGCCCAACTGCACGCCCGCAGGAACTCCCGGCTTTGACGCGCAGCAAGAGCTCGATTCGCTGCACGTTCTGGTTAAAACCGCCACCCAGGAATCCGAAGGGCCCCGGGTGGCGGAGGAGTTGCGCAAGCTGCTCGCGGAAAAGCGCGGCGAGTCTGCGCCCCTCTCCGGGGAAGCTCTGGAGATCCAGTTGCGCCGCGGACGGGTGCGTTGGTTGCGCAACCATCTCACCGAGGCAGGCGTGAAGCGTGCCAAGGAACTGGGCTGGCCCAACACCTACACGCTCACCAAGAGCCTGGCGGAATCGCTGCTGGCCACGCGCGGCGACGGCCTGCCTATCGCGGTGGTCCGCCCTTCCATCGTCGAGAGTTCCACCCACCAGCCCTTTCCGGGATGGAACGAAGGCATCAACACTTCGGCTGTGCTTTCTTATCTTCTGGGCACGTACTTCCGCCAGTTGCCCTCCAACGAGCGCAAGCGCCTGGACATAATTCCCGTGGACCTGGTATGCCGGGGCATGCTGCTGATCGCCGCCGCGCTCATCGAGCGTCAACACTCGCCGGTGTATCAACTCGCCACCTCGGCCAGCAATCCCTGCGACATGCGGCGCTCCATCGAGCTCACCGGCCTGGCGCACCGCAAACACTACCGCGCGCAGGTAGGTCTGGAACATTGGCTGCGCCTGCGCTTCGACACCATCGCGGTGTCGAAAACGCGCTACCAGCGGCTTTCCGCGCCGGGGCAGAAGGCCATCGTGCGCGCCATCCGGCTGGTGGCCTCGCCCATCCCGCTCATGGGGCAATCGCTGGTGCGGGCAGAACGGAAACTGGACCGCGTGGAGCGGCTGATCGAGCTCTACGAGCCCTTCATCCTGGAAAACGAACAGGTGTTCGAGGACGAAAACGTGGAGCTGCTGGCGAGCGCCCTGCCGCCCGCCGAGCAGGACGCCTTCGGCTACGATGCCCGCGCCATTGACTGGTGGGAGTACTGGATCAACATCCACGTGCCCGCGCTGCGCCGCTGGTCGTATCCTCTGATCGAGGGGCGGCCGCTAGAGACGCGTCCCAAGCGCAGCTTCCAGCTTAGCGCTTCCGGTCGCGCGCCCGCTGCCAGCCCCGGCATTCCCGCAGGAGCGACATGGCCATCTTCCTGACCGGCTCCACCGGCTACATTGGCGCGCACGTGGTGGCGGGCCTGCTGGAAAATCACAATGATCCGCTCAACCTGCTGGTGCGCGCCAAGGACCCGCGCGAAGCCGAAGAGCGCCTGTGGCGCTCGCTGCAATTGCATCTGGATTTTCCCCGCTTCTACAACTTCCTCAAGTCGCGGGTCACCATATTTCGCGGCGACCTTACCGATCCCCGCTTCGGCCTGGACCAGGACGACTACCGCCGCCTGGTGGAGAGCACGGATTCCGTCATCCACGTGGCGGCGTCGCTGAACCGCAAGTCGGAGAAGAGCTGCCTGAACGTGAACCTGCGGGGCACGCTGGAAGTGGTGCAGCTCGCGCGCCGCGCCCAGGACCACCACGGCCTGCGGCGCATGAGCCATGTTTCCACGGTCGCGGTCGCCGGGCA